>JAAYNO010000130.1 GCA_012520855.1 Clostridiaceae bacterium
GATTTTACGCCTGGCAAAAACAAGGGATTTCCCAGCCGTCAAGGTTGGCGAGAGAAATATAAGAATTCCGGCGGACATGCTTCAGGAATGGTTGCAGCGAAAGGCGGTCGAACCCCTTGAGTAAGCATAAAGAGACTGCCTGGGGAATTACTGATTTCGAGGGTTTCAAGCCTCATACACATTTTATACAAAGTTGGAGGTCGAAGATGATAACTAAAAGTGGGCGAATAATTTACAGAGGCTATGCGATTCCGGATCCTTTGCGGAGCTTCGAAGATTTTGTGAGGGCGCATAACGGGGATTTAGAATATCTTGATGACTCAGAATTGTACGGCGAGGAAGTAAAGGTAAGGTTTGCTTTTGCCAGCTTAGACAATAAAACGAAGCAACGAACAACGATTTTCCTTGGTCCTGATGAGTTTGTTGATTTAGAGAGCTGGTTATTGCTGCGTCTAGCAGCAATAAGAAATGAAAGAAGGCGGCGGCAGATGGAGGGATACTATGACTAACAAAGAACAACTCTTTAGAGCTGCGGGAATAATCCCTATGCCCAAACACAAACCTGCCCCCATTCCTGAAAAACAAAAGAAAAGCAAGCCTTCTGATGATAATAAAGATGATGAAGGCAAAAAGGAAAGCCAAGCCGATGCACTTATCCGTATCGCAACAACAGAGGCTTTTCTTTTTCATGATAAGGCTAAGGATGGATACGCAAGCATAACCATAAACGGACATAAAGAAACCTGGCCTTTAGGAAGTAGGTTCTTCAGGCAGTGGCTTGTAAGACGTTACTATGAGCAAACAGAAAAAAGCCCGAATAGCGAAGCTTTGCGTCAGGCCTTAAATGTAATTGAGGCTAAGGCGATATTTGATGGTCCAGAGATAACGCTCAGCTTGCGTGTCGCAGAATTTGAAAACGCTTTATGGTACGACCTGGCTAACGGTGCTTGGCAAGCAGTTAAGATTACCCCGGATGGCTGGGCAGTGGTTGACAGCCCTCCGATTCTATTCAGACGTTTTAAGAACACTGCAGCTCAGGTATTGCCGGAACGTGGTGGTAGTTTGGACCTGCTAAAAAAGTATATCAACTTAAAAGATAAAGAGGACTGGATGCTGCTTACTGCATTAATAATCCATACTTATATTCCTGGAATACCTCATGCTATACCTGTTTTCTATGGAGACAAAGGAGCAGCAAAAACTACAGCACAAAGGGTAATCCGCAAACTGGTGGATCCAGCCATAAGAGACACAATGACTTTGCCGAATGACAAGAATGAACTTGTTCTAATGCTTATGACAAATTATGCTCCCTGTTTTGATAATCTGGATGGCCTAAGTCCTTGGCAATCAGACATGCTTTGTCAGGCCGCAACCGGCGGCGGTATATCGAAACGGGAGCTTTATACCGACATGGATGAAGTTATTTTATCGTTCTTGCGCTGCCCGATGCTGAACGGCATAAACCTGGTAGCTTCACGAGATGATTTATTGGATCGGAGTGTTTTGTTTAAACTGGACCGAATTGATGAAGAAAATAGGAAAACCGAGAAAGAATTCTGGCAGGAATTTGAGACAGACAGACCTTTAATTCTTGGTGCAATATCTGATACCCTAGCCGGTGCCTTGAAGATTTATCCAACGGTAAAGCTACCAGTCTTGCCCAGGATGGCTGACTTTGCGACATGGGGATATGCAATTATGGAAGCTGCTGGCGGTGCAGGATTGGCGTTTCTGCAAGCTTACCGGAAGAATATTGCCGGTGCAGTCGAGGAGGCAGTAACAAGCGATATTATTGGCGCAGCAGTCATTGAATTTATGACTGATAAAGACGAATGGAAGGGAACAGCAACTGATTTAATAGAGAAACTTAACGAGTTACCTAGCGTGGACGAAAAGGATAAAGCATGGCCGAAGAGACCAAACACCTTAACCCGGAGGCTGAACAGGATTAAGTCGGCATTGGCTGATTATGGGATAAGAGTGAACACAGATTATAGGACGGCAACCCAACGGTTAATCCTTTTGCAAAGAGTAGATAACTTATCGTCATTATCGTCATATCGTCATGAATCCAGTAATGCCAACACTTACACCGATGACGATATTATGACGGTTGATGACGATAACGAAAATATATCGTCATTCTGGAAGACCTTGAATAATCAAGGTTATGACGGTAATGACGCAAATGACGATTTTTTCGCTGACTTACCACAAGGAGATGACTAAGAAAATTACATTGAGGAGGTGCTAAAAATGCGAGATCCGCCTACAAGTGAAAAGTTAATCGAAATTAAGATTACTAAAGCCACCTTATTCTTAACGGAACAGGAGTTGATTAAAGGCCTTTCCCCAGAAGCGTTAAAGGTTGCATTGCAACGCGGTAAGGCCATTAAAAGGCGGCGGCAGCACGAGGCAAGGCTTCAAAAGCGACTGACACATTATTAGGGATAAAGAGGTTGCTTTAAAATCAAGTGTTTAAGTACTTTTCGAGACACGATCATTAATTTTACAAACTTTAAAGAGGTGAATAAAATGGATAATTTGCAAATTTTAAAGACAGCCATCAAGAAAAGAATGGAGTGGATCAACAAAACCAACGGCCGGTACAATAGCCACGAAGAAGAGCTATATCGTGTATTGCAGCTGATTGAAGAACTTGAAACGACCGGAGAGATACAGGATAGCTCGCTTGCCGGCCTGGGTTCCCTTCCTGCAGGCTGGTACGATGATGATAACAGATACAAGAACAATTAATGGAGGCGATGACAATGATGGGAATTAAGGCTTATGAAACAGTAAGAACATCACTCGTGACAATGTGGAATAAAATCGCAGACCAGATGCCTGCCGATCTTAGAAATACAGTTGATGCTGGCATCGCAGCGATAACAGGTACACTGGAAAAAGCCCAGGAAGAGCTTATTGCACTGTTGGGTGACAATGATTATTCAGATGATTATAGGCGGCGCAAACGGGCAGAGATAAAACAGGCACTTGTAGAAACATATACCGCAGAAATTGAGAAGATGCATCAGGCCATGTATAAGGAAGTTGAAAGGCTCCAGGAACTGCTTACGGTGCCGAAACCTGAAAAGCTAGACCAAGGCGAGCTGTTGAACTTAAAAGCGGATTTAAAAATGCTGCTTGATAGTATGGACAGAAGCAAAGTAAAAATGCGCCTGGGTCAAGAACTTGAAAAGGCACTGGAAACAAGCAACGAGGTTAAAGCGTGGCTGCTCGGCGCTTCTGACTGGCCTTCTCTTTACATGGAAAGCAGAGGATTTACACCTGAGGAGTGGGTGGCAGCTAGGGAAGCTGTGCTTATCAACAGACAGGATCAGAAACAGGCTGAGGCAAGGGAGTTACTAAAACTTCTTACAAACAAACAGAAGGGTGTTGCTGCAACAATTAATTCAATTCGCTTCTATGCTAAAGCTTGTGTGGACCAGTTATTGTAAGGGAAGGGCCAGGTCTTTCCCTTACTATGTTTTATCGGAGTTGATGAAATGGCGAGAAAATGTACTATATGCGAACATGAGAAGGTTGAAGAAATAAACAGGGTATTAATTGAAGGGGCCTCTCTTTCCGAAATCGTTTCGAAATATTTCGGTATAACGAAAGCTGCCCTTTTTAGACACAAGAAGAACCACCTTCCGGCTAAATTGATAAAAGCGCAAGAAATCCAGGAAGTTGCTGAAGCTGACAACCTTCTTACTCAGGTTACATTACTAAGAGACAAGGCTCTTTCTATCCTTAATAAAGCGGAACAAGCCGGAGACCTGAAAACGGCACTTCAAGGAATAAGGGAGACCAAGGGCTGCCTTGAACTACTGGCAAAACTGCAAGGGGAGTTGCAGGAACGGACTGAGATAAATATTCTGCTTAATCCTCAGTGGGTTTCCTTACGGACGGTAATATTAAGGACTTTGGAACCGTACCCGGAAGCAAGATTAAAGTTGGTTCAGGCGCTAAAGGAGGCAGAAGATAATGCTGTCAATTAATCTTATGCAAGCACTAGACCCAGTGCTGTTTGCTCGTGAAGCCTTAGGTTTTTTACCAGACCCATGGCAGGAAAAAGTATTAAGGTGGAGTGGTAAAGGTCTGCTGCTTAATTGCAGCCGTCAAAGTGGTAAAAGTACCACAGCGGCATCGCTGGCCTTGCACAGAGCAAAATTCTTCCCTTCTTCTCTAGTGTTACTCATATCTCCTTCCCAGCGACAATCTTCGGAGCTATTCCGAAAGGTGCAAGAATTCTTGAAATCACTACCGGCAGACCAGCAACCTAAGCTTATTGAGGATAACAAGCTGTCTCTGACTTTGCGGAATAAGAGCCGAATTGTAAGCCTGCCCGGAAAAGAGGGAACAATAAGGGGTTTTAGCGGCGCAGACCTAATTATTGAGGATGAGGCGGCAAGAGTGCCAGATGAGCTTTATATCGCTGTAAGACCGATGCTGGCTGTCTCAGGAGGTAGAATAATCTTGATGTCTACTCCATTCGGCAAGCGCGGCCATTTCTTCAAGGAGTGGACGGAAGGCGGCGACACATGGGAGCGGATAATGATAACAGCCCATGACTGCCCCAGGATAACCCCGGAATTCCTGGAAGAAGAGCGGCAGGCTTTA
>JAAYNO010000131.1 GCA_012520855.1 Clostridiaceae bacterium
AAGATCGATTTCATGCTTCATATCTCTTAAAGACTCATACAGCGTTTCTATTGTCGTCTTCTTCATATTAGGGCAAATAAACCTATACTTCAACATATAAAATTGCTTTTCGGGATTCTTAAGTTTTAGCTGGTGCAGAATACCCTCCTCGGTTCCTATAATGAACTCCTGGTTATCGGATTGGGTACAGAAATCGAGAATTTGCTTAGTGCTTCCCACAAAATCAGCCATATCAACGACCTCAGGAGGGGCTTCCGGGTGTATTACCAAAACTGCGCCGGGATATGCGGCTCTGGCTTCTTCAACATGCATTGTGGTAAGGGCATTGTGGGTAGGACAAAAACCTGCCCAGAATATAAATTCCTTTTCCGGTACCTGTTTCGCAATATATTGGCCTAAATTCCTGTCAGGCAAAAAGAGAATCTGCTTGTTCGGCAATGAACGCACAACTTTTTCAGCGATCGACGAGGTGCAGCAGATATCACATTCTGCTTTAATGGCAGCAGTAGTGTTTACATAGCATACAACGGCTGCCTCGGGATATTTAGCCTTAAGCTTTTTGAGATCCTCGACATTTGCCATGTCGGCCATGGGGCAGCCCGCGTCCAGGACCGGAAGAAGTACTGTCTTTTGAGGCGAGAGTATCTTAGCGCTTTCAGCCATAAAATGAACACCGCAAAACACTATTACATCCTTGTCCGTAGCAGCGCAATAACGACTCAATTCAAAAGAATCCCCGACCATATCGGCGATATCCTGTATTTCTCCGTCCTGATATAAATGAGCGACTATAATAGCGTTCCGCTCTTCTTTTAATCGTATGATTTCCTTTTTTATATCCATAATAAACTCCGATTACGCACTAATACTTTCTGTCCTGATTAAAGGGACGAACCTGGTCAAAAAATCTCTTCCGGTTTTTCGCAACCTGGCGTCTTAGCTTTATCCAGTTGATAAAATCTCCGCCAAAGAAAAGAAAATAATTTATAAAGCATACTAAAATACCTACTGCATTATACCATGCTCCTGCCTGGATCGAACTGATCATCATAACTATGAGAAAAATTGCATCAAGTACTCCCAGATATTTGACCTTTACAGGAAGCACAAAGAATATCAGAAATTCCTGCTCGGGAAAAAGCGTGGCATAAGCTAAAAACAGGGACATATTAAGGTAATATCCCGTCATCTGGCCGCCCCCGGCAAAAATATAGGTTATGAACGCAGCGATGATCGAACCCAGCATACCTGTAAAATAATATAAGTTCAGCCTGAACTTGCCCCAGTATTGTTCCAGAGAAGCACCTATCATATATATCAAATACACCGAAAATAAAATCCAGATGATACTGAAAGTTTCAGGGATAAAAACAAAGGTGATGATTCTCCATATCTCAAATCTACCAATAATTCGGGCCGGGTTAAGGCTTAACAGAGCTACCAGGTTTGGTGCCAGCGGAAAAATGCTTAGCAGAAAAACTGCTAAATTTAAACCTGCAACATATAGTGTTAAATTGCTGATGGCATATCGTCCATATCGGAGTTCCAACCTGGAGAGGCCTTTCATGTTAAATCACTCCTGAAATTATTATTTCGTCTACATTATTATACGGCAAATAAAATCCAAGTACAATGAGCTTTTAAACAAGAAACGCTTATTTGAGGCAACACTTCTTTGCTAATACTCCTATTTATTCTGCACAATTATCCGCTTTCACATTCAAAACAAGTAAAACTACCTTCCTCATCACACACACTTATATCACTCTGATCAAAAATTTTAAATATCCTTCGCTTCGCTCAATGATATACAGTGTCATTCTTTTAATTCTTTTTGTTTTTATGTATAATTATGATTAATAGAATTTGTACAGGAGTACAAAATGTTGAAAAGATTGCTGACAAAAATAAAAAAAAGCTACATGGATATGAAGCTGAGTACGAAAATATTGACCTTCTATTCAGGTGTCTTGCTTTTTTCGGTAGTCTTAAGCGCCTTCATTTATCAGAATGTATATAACAGCACAATGTCGAAAAAGGTAAGCGAAGTTTCGGTCCAAACACTGTATTCAATAAGTTCAAATATACTTTCAATGATCGAAAATGCAAAAAACCTGTCTAAAGTTGTGATTACCAGTGATGAGATCCAGCAACCCTTAAATCAGATATCAGAAACACCGTATCCAAAAGATTACACAGAGTATCAGCGCATAATGAACACCTATATTTCAAGATTTATTGAGGCCTTCCCTTTTATATCTTCTATTTATATATACGACAGTGCAAGCCAAAGATATGGAATAGATAAAATGCACCTTAAAACACTGAAGATCCCGAATATTTCCATGGCCGATTGGTATGAGTCTGCGGTCGATGCCAAAGGCGGCTTTATATTAAAGCTGAATGCCGGTGGCATATACGAAGATTCGGATGAAGAAACCTACATATCTTTGATAAGGATTATCAACGATATTTATACTCAAAAGCCTTTGGGTGTGCTGATAATGAATATAACAGAGAGCTCTTTCGTAAATTCATACGCCGATATACTAAACAAATATAAAACCGACATAATGATTTTGGATGAAGAAGGCCACACTGTGGTGGATTTCAGAAATAATCAGCCCACCGATATAGTAAATTCTCTTCTTTACAGTGAGCATGAAGACGGCAGCAACTCAATGGTAGGGGACATCGATGGCAGAAAATATCTGGTTTCATTGTTAAACATGCAAAAATATAACTGGAGTATAATTAGTGTCATGCCCTTTGACGAACTGTCAAAGGAATCAGCTATTTTTAATATAACCGCAATTTCGATTATAGTTTTGAATGCAGCCCTTATGTTTATGGGAGCTGTCGCGATCTCCCGCATGATAGCCACACCAATCAAAAAACTTCTGGAAGCGATGAAGGGTGTGGAGCACGGCGATTTTAAAAAGGTGGAGATCGATACCGGCGACAATGAAATAGGTAGCCTCCGGGATGCTTATAACATAATGATCACAGAGATACAGCATCTTATTGATAAGGTCGTGACTGAAGAAAAAATCAAACGAAAGGCTGAACTGGACGTTCTCCAGGCTCAGATCAAACCCCATTTTCTTTATAACACATTTGATTCAATAAGCTCTCTTGCACTCTCGGGAAAAAGCGAGCAGGTTTATAAGGTAATGAAATCCTTAGGCAGCTATTACAGGGTAAGCCTCAGCAAGGGAAGCGAAGTTATCACTGTCGCCGAGGAAATTGATGTTGTAAGAAACTATATGGCCATTCAACAGGTAAGATACGGCGATATTTTTACAATGCATTACGATATAGATGAAAGTGCGACAAAATACAGGATTCTAAAGCTTATACTTCAGCCCTTGGTTGAAAATTC
>JAAYNO010000132.1 GCA_012520855.1 Clostridiaceae bacterium
GCGGTCAGGATTAATGTAGAGACGACCAAGCAATGGGGACATTCTGCGGCAAGCAGACCCGCGAAGCAGCAGTGTGTCCCCATTTAGTACAACTGATAAGAATATGCCCTCAAATGACACGTTTGTATTGTCAATAAATTAAATATACCGGGATCGTAAACCATGGAAGAAAGAATAACTTACCCAGAAATTAATTCATTTCTGCGCTCTACCATAAAAAGAGAAGATGGTTTTTTAAGGGATCTTGAAAAATATGCAGAAGATAATCACATACCAATCATTCAGCCCGAAACCGCAGCTTTATTAAAAGTACTTATTGGCATACACAAGCCCGAGAGAGTGTTGGAGGCCGGAACGGCAATTGGATATTCGGCTGTAATAATTGCCCGGGCAATGGGTACATCAGGAACAGTAGACACGATTGAAATAGATGAGGACATGGCAGAAGCCGCACGTAAAAATATTGAAATCATGGACTTAAGCAAACGTATACGTGTGCTTCAGGGGGATGCACTGGAAGTAATGGAATGCCTTGATACAGCTTATGACTTTATTTTTTTGGATGCAGCAAAAGGCCGGTATATAGAGTATTTTGATCATGCTATTAGATTATTGAGGCCAGGGGGGCTTTTAGTCTCGGATAATGTTCTTTATAAAGGTCTTGTAGCTCAAAACCAAAAAGTAGTGCATAAACACCGTACCATAGCGGTCAAACTAAAGGAATATCTGCAACTTTTATGCCATGATGAAAGGCTGAAGACATCGATAATTCCAATAGGTGACGGACTTGCTGTAAGTCTGAAAAGATCCTGACTCCCCTACACGTCATTCTGAGCGAAGCGAAGAATCTTTTATGATATTATGAGTAATGGGGACATTCCGCAGCAAGTAAACCCGCGGAGCAGCGGTGTGTCCCCAAATTAGAAGTGTGAAGTTAGAGGTAATAAGATCATTCTGAGCAAAGCGAAGAATCTTTTTATGATATTATGAGTAATGGGGACATTCCGCAGCAAGCAACCCCGCGGAGCAGCGGTGTGTCCCCATTACTCAAAGATAACGTATTATGGAGGCCACAATGGATAAAGTCGAACTTCTGGCTCCTGCCGGAAACCTGGAAAAACTTAAAATGGCGATACTCTACGGTGCCGATGCTGTTTATTTGGCAGGGCAGGAATTTGGCTTGCGTACAGCTTCGGACAATTTTACTCTGGAGGAAATGAAAACAGGGGTATTATTTGCTCACGACAGAGGCAGGAAGGTATATCTGACCATGAATATCATACCCCATAACCAGGACATAAAAAAAGCAGCCTCATTTTTGGAAAAAGCTGTCGAAACCGGCATTGACGCGGTAATAGTTTCAGATCCGGGAATGTTTTCAGTTGTAAAAAAAACTATTCCTGAACTAAGTATACATATAAGTACTCAGGCCAATATTACAAATATTGAGAGCGTCAGCTTCTGGCATTCCATAGGTGCTTCTCGGGTTGTATTGGCAAGAGAGTTGTCTTTGGAGGAAATCGAACAAATAAGAGATGGAGTTCCAAATGATATGGAACTGGAGGTTTTTGTTCATGGAGCAATGTGTATATCTTATTCTGGAAGATGCCTGTTAAGCAATTATTTAGCCGGAAGAGATGCCAATAAAGGTGACTGTGCCCATCCATGCAGATGGAAGTATTACCTGACAGAGGAAAAGCGCCCGGGGGAATATTTCCCTATTTCTGAGAATGAACGGGGAACATTCATCTTTAATTCAAAGGATCTCTGCATGATAAGGCATATCCCGGAGCTAATTAAAAGCGGCGTTTCAAGTTTGAAAGTCGAAGGCCGTGTAAAGAGCGCTTTTTATGTTGCAACAGTAGTTAAGGCATATAGGGAGGCAATAGATGCATATTATTATGAAAAGCCCTATAAATTTAGGGAAGAATGGTTTGAAGAGATAACAAAAGTGAGCAACCGTGACTTTACCACAGGTTTTTTCTTTAATAAACCGACTGAAGCCGACCATAATTACGCAACCAGTTCATACATCCGGAATTATGACTTTGTCGGTATTGTTAAGGGTTATGATAATGAAAATGGTTTAGTATTGGTTGAGCAGCGAAACAGGTTTAAGGTTGGGGATACACTGGAGGTTATGCCGCCTGCAGGGCCTGTTACAAAGTTTACTGTAACACAAATGCTTGACAGTGAAGGAAACAGTATAAGTGTTGCTCCTCATCCTCAAATGGAAATTAAATTACCCATGATGCCATTGCCTGAGAACTCTATTCTTCGTGTAAACAAGCAACATTAGAAATTTTTAATGTTACGGGCTGGTAAGCTGTGGTATTATAGTATTATGAAAAAGCTAGACTGTATTTTCAGCGTACAGAGCTAAGCAAATATAATATTTATCTATAAGGAGGTCTAAGACCATGGCATTTTTTGATGATTTGAAAAAATTTGGCAAAAATATTACAGAGAAAGGCAAAGACGTAATTGAGATTACAAAGTTAAACTCTCAGATCAATACGGAGAAGGAAAAAATCAAAGAATTTTATTTAAAAATCGGCGAGGAAGTGTACAAAGCCTATGCTGCTGGCCAGAGTTCAGCTTATGACGAAACCTGTTTACAGATTAAGGAAATCGAAGACAGTATTAATGTACTTCAGGAAAAAGTTCTTGAGCTTAAGAACGCATCAAAATGTCCGAGCTGCGGGGCAGAAGTGAACAAGGAAACTGCTTTCTGTTCCAAATGCGGAGCTAAAGTAAACTGATCTGAATAAAAAACCGGCCTTAAAAGGCCGTTTTTTTATAGACAGGTAAACGGTTCAAAGCCATGAAAAAGTCGTTCCTCATAGCGATCTGCGGAATTAATTTTCTGAACTTTGTCATCCTGAGGGAGGACCAGACCGAAGGATCTTATCGATTATGACGCTTTACGCTTTATCAGACAATCCTTGAGGAGATAACATGAAAAAAGACCTTCTGAGAGAGTCAGTTTTAAAAAAAAGAAAAACACTTGCATCAGACGAGGTAAAAAGAGCTTCTGAGAACATTGTAACGATACTAAAGAAGTTGCCCTTGATTAAGGAAAGCAATGTGATCATGTCTTATATGCCATATGGGAATGAAGTTGATATTAAACCGTTTAATCAATGGATACTGGAAAGCGGAAAGTATTTACTTCTTCCCAGGGTTTTAGACAACTCGACTATGGATGCGGTTAAGGTGAATGATATCATTAGCGGGCTTGTTAAAAGCAGCTTCGGTATACTTGAGCCTGCATCAGATAAAGAATCCTTTGACATAAACCTGATTGATGTGGTTTTAGTGCCTGGCGTGGCTTTTGATAAGCAAGGGAACAGGATGGGCCACGGAAGAGGCTATTATGACAGGTTTTTGTCACACTGTAAAAGCAGTACTGTTTTTCTGGGCATAGCCTATTCTTTTCAGGTTCTTGACTCGATTCCTTCTGACGAATATGATATCAGGGTTCATAAAGTAATAACAGAATGAGAGAAGCGAGTTACGCTAATTTTTTTGTTCATAGATTTGTATCCCGAACCGGACTTTATTACAGATAATCCGGTTTCTTTTTTTAGAAAACCTTGATTGCGCAGCCAACGAAATGGAATGAGCTTTGACAACCTGTTCTTTATAAAAATATATTCATATGCTAAAATAAAAGAAAAAATGTTCTTTTATTGAGGTATAACCTTGAAGGATTTTGTACACCTGCATCTGCATACTGAGTATAGTCTGCTGGATGGCGCATGCCGTATAGGTTCCCTTGTCAAAAAAGCAAAGGAGCTTAATATGCATAGCCTTGCTATCACTGATCATGGCTCCATGTTTGGTGTTATAGATTTCTATAAGGCCTGTAAAAAGGAAGGTATTAAGCCTATTATCGGGTGCGAAGTATATACGGCTGCCAGGTCATATAAGGATAAGGATCCGCGTTACGATTCTGATCAGGGTCATCTTATTCTGCTTGCGAAAAACAATACAGGATATAAGAATCTTATGAAGCTTGTTTCCATAGGCTTTACCGAAGGGTTTTACTATAAGCCGAGGATCGATTATAAGCTTTTGGAAGAGTACCATGAAGGGCTCATATGCTTAAGTGCCTGTATAGGAGGGGATATCCCTCAAAAACTTTTAAACGGGGACTATAATGGTGCGAGGGCTCTGGCACAAAACATCAGCAGAATCATGGGTCCGGATAATTTCTATCTGGAGCTACAGTACAATAATATTACAGAACAAAAAGAAGTAAATGCCCAGCTGGTCAAACTGTCTGAAGAAACAGGGATCCCTTTGATCGCAACAAATGATATCCATTATATTAACAGGGAAGATGCAAAAGCCCAGGAAATCCTTATTTGCATACAAACCGGCAAAACCATTGAGGATCCCGACAGGCTAAAATTCGAAACCGATGAATTTTTCCTTAAAAGCGCCGATGAAATGTGGGAGCATTTTAAAGCCTGGCCGGAGGCTCTCGAAAATACCTTGCGAGTTGCCGAAGCCTGTAATGTCGATATAAAGTTCGGGCAGCTCCACCTTCCAAAATATGAAGTGCCGGCTGGAACTACAGCCTTTGATTATTTGCGTGCCCAATGTATAAAAGGCTTTCATAAGCGTTATAACATGAACCCGGCTTTGCTTGAAAGAGTAGAGTATGAGTTGTCGGTAATCGAACAAATGGGTTATGTAGATTATTTTCTCATAGTATGGGACTTTATAAAATATGCTAAGGATAACGGAATAATGGTCGGTCCGGGAAGGGGCTCGGCTGCCGGAAGCATTGTTGCTTACTGTCTCGAAATAACAAATGTGGATCCTATTAAATATAATTTGATTTTTGAAAGGTTTTTGAATCCGGAGCGAATTTCAATGCCCGATATCGATATTGATTTCTGTTATGAAAGAAGACAGGAAGTGATTGATTATGTGGTGCGCAAATATGGTGAGGATCACGTCGCTCAGATAATCACCTTCGGTACCATGGCTGCAAGAGGTGCCGTAAGGGATGTGGGCCGCGCTCTTGCAGTGCCTTACAACGAAGTGGATAAAGTAGCAAAGCTGATTCCAATGATACCCACAAAGCATATAACAATAGAAGACGCAATCGACATGATCCCGGAATTAAAAACGCTGTACAATTCAGAACCCAGGATCCGTGAATTACTGGATACGGCTAAAATTATCGAAGGAATGCCCCGGCATGCCTCTACTCACGCTGCAGGAGTGGTGATCTCAAATGAACCGCTTACAGAATTTGTACCTCTTTACTGCAATGAAGGCCTTATATCAACACAATTTCCCATGAACACACTTGAGGAGTTAGGTCTTTTAAAGATGGACTTTTTAGCTCTTCGAACCATAACTGTTATTCGCGATACTCTTGAGCTGATTAAAAAAGGTAAGAATATTGAAATAGATATTGACAATATAGACTATGAGGATAAAAACGTTTATGAAATGTTAAGCAGGGGAGATACCGCAGGTGTATTCCAGCTCGAAAGCCAGGGTATGACTAATTTCTTTAAGGAGCTCTTGCCAAATTGTCTTGAAGATATTATAGCCGGCGTTTCCCTCTATCGTCCGGGACCTATGGACCAGATCCCGAGATACCTGAGAAACAAAAACAACCCAGAAAATATTACTTATGTCACTCCGCTGCTTGAGCCGATTTTAAATGTTACCTACGGCTGTATGATATACCAGGAGCAGGTTATGCAGATTTGCCGTGAGCTTGCCGGCTATTCACTGGGACAAAGCGATCTGGTGCGCCGTGCCATGTCAAAAAAGAAAAAAGAAGTAATGGACGCTGAACGCCAGAACTTCATCTATGGAAAGCTTGATGAAAAAGGAAATATTTTGATTCCGGGAGCTATCAGAAATGGAGTATCAGAGCATGCAGCAAATATAATTTTCGATGAAATGATGGATTTTGCAAGCTATGCATTCAATAAATCCCATGCCGCCGCATATGCCTATGTAGGTTATCAGACCGCCTGGCTCAAATACCACTATCCAGTTGAGTTCATGGCGGCGCTGCTCAACAGCTTTATGGGAAGCCTGGGAAAGGTCAGCCAGTATGTTATGGAATGCCGGAAAATGGGCATAAAGGTTCTTCCTCCAGATATCAACGAGAGTGAAAGCTCGTTTTCTGTTAAAAATGACAGTATCCGGTTCGGGCTTTTAGCTGTGAAGAACGTGGGGGCAAATGTAGTTAGAAATCTCATCGAAGAACGAAATAAAAATGGCTTGTTTAAAAACTTTATTGATTTCTGTGAGAGGATGGAAGGCAAAGAACTAAATAAGAGAGCTGTTGAAAGCCTTATCAAATGCGGGGCATTTGATTGTTTCGGAATATTCAGGTCAAGGCTTATGGCAAACTACGAAACCATACTGGAAAGAGCTGCGCAAAAGAGAAAATCTCTTATCTCAGGACAAATGTCTTTATTCGACACTGTAGCGAACCAGGATGACACCACTGAGATCCAGTGGCCACAAATGACCGAATATGATCCCCGTTTGCTTTTGTCAATGGAAAAGGATATGCTTGGTCTTTATATATCCGGACATCCTCTTGACGAATACGCTAATATAATAAAATCCCTGGTTACCGTATATTCATATGATTTTGAATTGAGTGAGCATGGCACTGCAAATGATAGCCGCCTTGCTGATGATCAATTTGTGAGGATCGCAGGAATTGTAACAGATATAAAAACTATCAGCACTAAAAACAACAGGATGATGGCTTTCGTCAATGTTGAGGATTTATACGGCCAAATGGAGGTCATCGTTTTCCCGAACATATATGAGGAATATGCAAATCTCCTGTCCAATGAAAGTCAGGTTATTGTTGAAGGCCGCATTTCATTGAAAGAGGAAGAACAGCCTAAAATTCTTGCCGATAAAATCAGGGCTTTAGAACCGGACCTTAAATATGATTTATCAGATTATTATAATAATGAAGCAGGAAATAAAAATTCCGAATTAAATGAGAATACGGGAAATAATATGGTTTATGAGGAGAATACGAACTATGCGGCAAATGATGCAATACCATTGATCCCCAGTTCAAAAGCTAATCAAGGTCGTGTTTTGAAGGTACTATTAGACAATAATATTGATGACGCCGGGAGAAAGGCGGCTTTTGCTCTTCTGCGTTACTTCGAAGGACAGGATAAGGCATTGGTATATATTGATGATGCTGCTAAACCAAAACTTAAGCTGAATGTTCATATATGCGACCTGCTGATCGATGAGCTTAAAGAACTCGTCGGAACAGTACGGATAAAGCTGTAATATGCCATCATAAACTATTACCCATAGTGGAACGCTTGATACCTGCGCCTGATACTTATACTTGCACTTTGAATAAAAATAATATAATATGTTTTTGGGGTGATACATTGGAAAGGAATGAGACCGATAAGTCTTATGCGGACTATATAGTAATTAAAGCAGAAGAAAACGGAGTTAATGTCATTGGTCTTACTCGCGGAAAAGATACCCGGCTACATCATACAGAGATTCTGGATAAAGGCGAATTATTGATAGCTCAGTTTACCGAACAAACATCAGCCATCAAGATCAGAGGTAAATGTACGGTTCATTGCAGGCACGGAGTGATCGAGTCCGGGAGCAGACAAGGAGGGCATTTGTAATATGTGGACAGTTGTTTACATGGCACAAAACAAGGATATAGCAGAAAAACTCAAGTCTGTCCTCGAAGAAGGGGGAATTCTTGTAAGGATTAACCCCGTTAGCCGAAAAGAAAAGACAGACGATTATTTTGAAGTTTCAGTACCAGAAGCCGAGGTGGAAGAAGCACACGGCATCATCATTGAAAAAGGATTTTAGATTTTACCCGTGTTTCACACGGGTCTTTTATAAATCGTCTTAATCTAAATTCGGGAGGGAACAAATGAATTCTGTTAAAACAGTGGCGGTCCTTACCAGCGGAGGAGATGCCCCCGGCATGAATGCGGCTGTCAGAGCTGTTGTAAGAACAGGCATATATAACGGATTAAAAGTACTTGGAATAAAAAAAGGATATGAAGGTCTTTTACGTGGTGATATAGAAGAAATGAGTCTGCGTTCAGTAGGTGATATAATCCAAAAAGGCGGAACTATTCTTCAGACTGCACGTTCTAAAGAATTTACCACAAAAGCAGGTCTTGAAAAAGCAATGTCAATGGCAAAGGTTTTTGATATCGATGCAATAGTAGTGATAGGAGGGGATGGCTCATATCGAGGAGCAAGAGATTTATGTGAGCTCGGAATGAATGTCATAGGTATCCCCGGCACTATTGACAATGATATTGCATGCACGGAATATACCATTGGATACGATACGGCTATGAATACTGTTTTGGATGCTATCGATAAGATCAGGGACACCTCCTATTCACATGAACGATGCAGTGTTCTTGAGGTCATGGGCAGAAATGCCGGTTGGATAGCTGTAAACTGCGGAATAGCCGGCGGCGCCGAAGCTATAATTCTTCCGGAAAGGGAATTTGATATTGATAAAGATATTATAATTCCTATTATAGAAGGACGTAACCGCGGGAAAAAGCACTACCTTGTTATAGTAGCTGAGGGTGTTGGCGGTGCTGTTGAAATTGCAGATTATATTGAGAATAAAACAGAAATCACTTCCCGGGCAACTATTTTGGGTTATATACAAAGAGGAGGATCGCCTACTGTGACCGACAGAGTCATGGCAAGCAGGATGGGTGCATCGGCAGTTAATATTCTTCTCGAAGGCAAAAAGAACCGAATTATCGCAGTCAAAGATGGTAAGCTGACTGATTTTGATATAACTGAAGCCCTGAACATGAAAAAGACAATTGATAATGACCTGATAGACTTAAGCAGGATTCTGGCGTTATGAGGTGGCTTTTTAATGGTAATTGAAACACGTTTCCCCGTTAGATATGCCGAAACAGATCAGATGGGCATCGTTCACCATTCTGTTTACCCTGTCTGGTTTGAATGCGGAAGAACTGATTTTATAAAATATTATGGAATTTCATATGATGAATTGGAAAGATTAGGGCTTATGCTTCCTTTAACTGATTTGAGCTGCAAATATTTAACACCTATCAAATACGGTGAAACTGTACTTGTGAAAACATATCTTCAAAAGGCAACGAAAGTTAGATTGATTATGGGCTATAAAGTATATGCCGAAGAAAGAAATGTTCTTTGCGGAGAGGGAACTACCGGACATGCCTGGACAGATTCTCATTTAAAACCGGTCAATATAGCAAAATATAAGCCTGATCTCTACCAAATGCTTCTTCCTATGTATAATAATGCGACAGGAGAGAATAGTATTTTATGAGAATGATTTTGAAGAATATCCCTAATATATTGACTTTGCTTAGGGTAGCCGCTGTACCTGTATTTATAGTTTCAATGCTGAAAAACGAACACTTTCTGGCCATAGCGGTATTTTTGCTTGCTGAGATCACCGATGTTTTGGATGGTGTTATTGCAAGACGTTTTAATCTGATAACGCCTTTCGGAAAGATAGCTGATCCTGTTGCAGATAAACTTATGCAGCTTTCGGCTTTATTTGTATTTTCAATAAAGGATATGATCCCTAAAATAATCCCCTGGCTTGTTTTTGGCAAGGAGTTGTTTCTCCTTATATCAGGTCTTTATTTAATGAGGAAAAAAATAGATTTGTCCAGTAAATGGTTTGGTAAATTAACATCGGTTATTCTTTTTATTGCCATAATGCTGGTATTCCTTGGCGTACCCAGAAACATTACCGATCCAATATTCTGGCTATGTGTCGCTATGGCACTGTTTGCCGCATTGATGTACATAAGAAACTATTTTAAACAGATAAAGCCTAAAACAAAAAATGCATGAATTTTATTGTCTATCAAAAAAAAGCGGGGGCAATAATTGCACCCGCATTTTCAATGACTAAACTAAAATTACTAATCACAGCAGCCGCCATCTCTATTCCAGAACAGGCAGAGGAAAATAAGAATAAAGAACAATATCGTGCAATCGCAATCATTACGTCCAAAACTCTTCATCAATGGCACCTCCTTCCGCGAAATCTACTAAAATCAACCGTTAATCGCAGCATTTGTTGTCATCACCACATCCGTCGCAGAACAGGAGAAGGAACAGGATAATGAACATAAGAATTTCACAGTTGCCGCCGAAAAATCTTCCTCTGAATCCGAACATATTAAAACCTCCCATGCCTTTTAAACTCAATATATACTATTCTAAAAGGAATAAATGGGTTACAATACAGGTTCTATGTTTTAACTGAGTTGAATAGTATTAAGTAGTTGACAAGACTTGAATCGGAGGGATATTTGTGGAAGAAAATTACCGTGCCAGAATTTCCTCGGGCTTTCTTAAAAGCATATTAAAATCCGTTGCTGCAGCTCTTGCCGTAACATTCATGATTTTGCTTATTGCAGCCTTGTTGCTTTGTTTTACTGATTTTCCGGAGATGTATACCCTGCCCTCCGCGATTGCAGCAACGATCCTAGGAGTATTTGCAGGAAGCACAATGGCCGCCAGAAAGAATCCGGATAACAGCCTTGCTTCAAGTCTTTTAACAGCATTTACTTACTCCCTTATATCTTACATAATAGGCTCGATCCTGGAAGGCCGTGTCTCCTTTACTTTAAATACTGCTCTTTTTGGAGCTATTGCTTTAATTACGGCAGCAATATCAAATATCCTTGCTAAACGTACCAAATCCTCCAAGACTTATAATAAAACCTCTTCCGGTATGTTTGATAGATTCAACAAAAGTAATTTGAACAAAGGATACCGTTTTAAAGGCGGTAAGCTGTAAGTATTGAAACAAAATCGTAAATTTAGCGCAAGTCCATTGTATTGTTTTTATATTAGTCGTGTACTATAATAAAGATGGCAAGAGAATTCTCTGATCCCTTGTCATTTTTGTTTTGTTTTTTCAAATAATATATGGCACAGAATAAAGCTTACCATGATGAACGGATGGATTTATGATTCATATTTATATTGGTGACGGTAAAGGTAAAACCACTGCCGCTATTGGTTTAGCAATAAGAAATATAGGCTCAGGCGGTAAAGTATTGTTCGCCCAGTTCCTTAAAAACCTGGAAACCGGTGAATCAAATATCTTAAAGAGCTTAGATGGCTTAGTGCTGAAAAGGCCTTGTATGCGTCATAAAAAGTTTATTTGGCATATGAGCCGATTTGAGCTTGAAGAAACAAAGGAGGATATTCTAAGAGGTTTCAATGATATAAGTGAGATCATAAATAAAGGTGACTTTTCCCTGGCAGTATTGGATGAAGTTTTGGACATAATATCATGTGACTTTTTGGAAGAACAGGTTTTGATTTCACTACTTGAAAATCATCCCGGGACTGAATTTGTTTTGACAGGAAGAGATGCATCTGAAAAGATAAAAACATTTGCCGATTATATTACTGTAATGAAAAAAGAAAAGCACCCTTTTGACCGGGGGATAAAGGCAAGAAAAGGTATAGAATACTAATATGAAAGGTTATGACAGCATGCAAAAGAGAAAGATCAATAAAAAGAAAATCGTTAGGTTCCTATCGCTGCTAAGTTTATTTATAATATTTATAGCATATATGATTTTTATGGCTTTTAAAAGTGATAAAAACCAAACAGGAAAAAACACTCCAGGCTCGACCCTGACTGCGCAGCCTGCAGAAACACCAGCAGAAACGCCAACACAGACACCGATACAAACAGAAGAGCCGATTGATACTGAAGATCCTGATGATGAAGGATCACCAGCAGTTGAGCCAACAGAAACGAGCAAGCCGCAGGATCTTATAATACGTACAGACTATGAAGCCTTCATGCCAAATGAGGCAGGGGAGATACCCATAATAATGTTTCATAACTTTATTGAAGCATATGAAGAAAAGACCGAAAAAGAATTCACCACAACATTCGCTGAATTCGAGCAGCTTCTGGAAACCTTGTATAACGAGGGGTACAGGCTTATAAGCATGGAGGAGTTCATTGACTGCAATATATCTGTTCCTGCCGGATTAAAGCCGATGGTGTTTACATTTGACGATGGTTCAATAGGGCAGTTCAATTTAGTTGAGGAAAATGGAACACTTAAGGTCAATCCGAAATCGGCAGCAGGAGTTATGATTGATTTTAACAAAAAGCATCCTGAATTCGGGCTTAAGGGCATATTCTATGTAAACATGGACAAAGGTGATAAAACCTTTGAAGGTGCAGGAACTCTGGAGGAACGCTTTGAAATATTGCTAAGTCTTGGATTTGAGCTTGGTACACATACCTGGGGCCATGTTGATTACAGTGATGCTAAAAATAACTCTGCTGAAAGGATTCAGGAATGTCTTGGCAAAAACCAGGAAAAGATCGAAGAGATCCTGCCAGGTTTCAGGTTCTATTCTCTGGCATTACCGTTTGGAAGTCTGCCTCAAAATAAAAGCCTCAGACCTCTGTTGCAGGATGGCTCGTATAACGGCAATGAGTACCACCATGAAACAATTATGGCAGTAGGCGCTGAACCTTCGGTGCCTTCTGTCTCAGTAAAATATAACAGCAATTATGTAAGAAGGATCAGAGCACAGGGAAGAGAGCCCGTTGTTTGCGACCTTACCTGGTGGCTTCCCAGAATGACTTCATCAAGAATGTTCATCAGCGATGGCGACCCTTCCACAATAGTAGTCCCGGAAGCAAAATCCGCGGAGATAAACAAAGAAAAGCTTGGGGACAAATTATTGATTACATACTGATACGATTCTTAAACTTGGCTTATAATGCTAGTCTTTACAATAACATGGGAAACATTGATTTATGTTACGAAATGATGTAAAATAAATATAATGGTTTCCAATTAAATTATTTACTTTAGCCAAAGCTATATTCCCGATTTGGTAATTATGCTGATTACCGGATTGAGGTTTTTTTTAGTAGTGTAGTTTTTTTTATTATGTAAGTTTTATTTTTAATATAATTACTGATAGCGAAAGGAGGAAGTAAACTTGTCAGGTACAAAAGGTATTAAAAAGCCGGTTGACGAAGCAGAAATAAAAAGAAAGGCAGTTAAGTTAGTAGTCGCTCACCTTAAGAAAAAGGTAACAAGAGAATATATGGGTATTCAATATCTTATTGGCTGGCTGGAAGAAATGGACGAACTCCTTAATAAAGAAGAGTTTGATATCAGAGAATACTATGCAATGAGGAAACAACTTAATAGCGTCATCGAGAGCACCCTTGATGAAGAAATGCGGGGTAAGATAAGAAATTCCTGGCATAGCTTCGGAAGGGCATTAGAAAAAAAAGCGAAACCGTACTAAAAAGCCTCGATGTAAAAATATCGAGGCTTTATTCTTTAGCGGGAGAGTAAAATGTGCTCCCGCTAATTTCATATCCTATTCTAAAGATCCAAGAAAATTTCTTCCGTTTTTAATGGAATCCATTACGCTTCCGGCCGAAGGTCCTCCGTCTGTTTTCCGGTCATTCACACAAGTTTCAAGACTGATGGCATTATAAACATCATCACTGATTTTATCTGAAAAGATTTTAAATTCTTCCAGTGATAAATCATCTATGCTTTTATTTTTTTCAAGGCAATATGCTACCATTTTTCCTACAATTCCATGAGAATCCCTGAATGGTATACCTTTCTTAACAAGATAGTCGGCCATATCAGTGGCATTTGTAAAACCACCCTTTGCTGAGTTACGCATAGCAGCCTTCTTGATCTTCATGGTATCAAGCATTTTCGTGAAGATCGGGAGACATAGCTTTACAGTGTCTACCGCGTTAAAAATAGCTTCCTTGTCTTCCTGCATATCCTTGTTATAGGCAAGGGGAAGACCCTTCATAAGGGTTAGAAGAGCCATGAGACTTCCGTAAACACGTCCTGTCTTTCCCCGAACCAGTTCGGCAACATCGGGGTTTTTTTTCTGAGGCATAATGGAAGAACCGGTAGAATAGGCGTCATCAAGCTCAATAAATGAAAACTCGCTTGTATTCCACAGCACTATTTCTTCGCTGAAACGCGATAAATGCATCATTATAATTGACAGACACGATGCAAGTTCTATGGCAAAATCCCTGTCGCTGACTGCGTCAATGCTGTTTTCGGTAATACGATCGAAGCCAAGCTCTTTGGCTACCATTTGCCTGTCTATAGGATAGGTTGTTCCGGCTAAAGCTCCTGAGCCAAGAGGCATAACGTTCATTCTTCCAACACAGTCTTCAAGACGCTCCAAATCACGCTTGAACATCTGAAAATAGGCCATATGGTGGTGAGCCAGCGTTATAGGCTGGGCTCTTTGAAGATGAGTATATCCAGGCATTATTGTATCTGTATTTTCCTCAGCGATCCTCAGGATCACCCGAAGGAGGGATATAAGCATTGACTTGATCTCATAAGCTTCATCTCTTAAATACATTCTGATATCCAATGCCACCTGATCATTACGGCTTCTTCCTGTGTGAAGACGTTTTCCTACATCACCAATTCTTGAGATAAGAATTTTTTCGATATTCATATGAATATCCTCAGCAGATACCTCGAATCCTACCTTACCATTTTCAATATCATCAAGGATCTCAAATAAGGTCTTATAAATCAAATCTGCATCAGATTGGGGGATAATACCGCAAGCACCAAGCATCTTTACATGAGCGGCACTTCCCATAATATCCTGTCTATACATCCTGCTGTCAAAATGTATAGATGAGTTAAAGTCATCCATTGTCTTGTCAGTGTTTTTTGAAAACCTTCCGCCCCAAAGCTTCATAATCGATCAAATCCTTAATCTTTTATATTGTTTGCTTTTTTCATATTGGCCTGTACCGTGCAAGGTAAACCAAACAGGTTTATAAAGCCTTCTGCGTCCTTCTGGTTGTAAACATTGTCTTCGCCAAAGGTACAAAGCTCCTCACTGAACAATGAATATGGGGATACGGTACCAGCCGGTATTATATTTCCTTTATACAATTTGAGCTTAACTGTTCCTGTCACATACTTCTGGGTCGAATCAACAAAAGCCGAAAGCGCTTCTCGCAGGGGAGTGTACCATTGTCCATAATAGACAAGTTCTGCAAAACGCTGTGCTACAAGGGCTTTATAGTGGGAAGTATCCCTGTCCAGAGTGATGCTTTCAAGTTCTTGATGAGCAGCATATAAAATCGTTCCGCCAGGAGTCTCATAAACACCGCGGGATTTCATGCCTACAAGCCGGTTTTCAACAATATCAGCAATACCGATACCATTTTCGCCACCGATTTTATTTAGTGTTTTCATAAGTTCAATAGGGGAAAGCTTCTCGCCATCAACTTTAACTGGAATACCCTGTTCAAACTCTAATTCTACATAGGCAGGCTTATCAGGTGCTTTTTCAGGTGTTACAGAAAGCTGAAGCAGCCTGTCATATAAAGGCTCATTTGCTGGATTCTCCAGTTCCGAGCCCTCGTGGCTCAAATGCCATATATTTCGGTCACGGCTGTAGTTGCTGCTCTTGCTTACAGGGATGGGAATATTCCTGGCTAACGCGTAATCAATTTCTTCTTCCCTGGATTTAATATCCCATATTCTCCATGGAGCAATAATTTTTAAGTGGGGAGCAAGGGCTTTTATAGTAAGCTCAAATCGAACCTGATCATTTCCTTTTCCTGTAGCCCCGTGACAAATGGCTGAAGCGCCCTCTCTTTCTGCAATTTCAACCAATCGCTTTGCAATGATCGGCCTTGCAAATGAAGTACCTAAGAGATATTTTCCTTCATATACAGCGCCTGCTTTAAGTGTAGGGTATATAAAATCTGTTATAAACTCCTTTGTCAAATCTTCAATAAATATCTTACTTGCACCTGTTTTAACAGCCTTTTCGTTGAGATGCTCCAATTCTTCGGCTTGTCCTACGTCTGCGGCAACCGCTATAACCTCAGCGTCATAATTTTCCTTTAACCACGGAATTATTATTGAAGTATCCAGACCGCCTGAATAAGCGAGTACTATTTTTTCCTTGCTCATTAAAAATCTCTCCAATCTGTGCTAAAATTAATATATAAAACATTTTTAATAATTATACAATACAATGTATAATTATGCAACACCTTTATTATAATATCCACAGGGGGAGCACATGCGAATCATCGGTATAGATCCCGGTTTTGCCATAACCGGTTATGGGATTATTGATTACATAGGCAATAAGTTTTCTGTCGTCGAAGTAGGGGTAATATCGACAGATGCCTGTCAGGAATTATCGGACAGGCTTCTCTGTATAAGTAAAGATCTGGACTTTCTTATTAATAAATATAAACCCGATGCCATGGCAATCGAAGAATTGTTTTTCAACACTAATGTAAAAACAGCTATTAAGGTTGGGCATGGAAGGGGAGTGGCCATGCTCTCGGCAGCGAAGGCCGGTATCAAAGTGACAGAATACACGCCTCTTCAGGTCAAACAATCTGTTGTAGGTTATGGCAGAGCAAAAAAAGAGCAGATTCAGCAAATGGTGAAAATCTTGCTTAATCTTGAGAAAATTCCGAAACCCGATGACGCAGCCGATGCTTTAGCCGTAGCTATATGCCACGCCCACAGCAACGGCTCCTTAAGCCGCATGTTCTGATGAATGAGTATAGGGGACGGTCCTTTGAGTAAAGGGGACGGTCCTTCATACTCATTTTAATGTCGTAAGATTTGGTTAATATGGAGAGTAGCCCAGCACTAAGGGTGGGCTACTGATCCATAAAATGAGTAAAAAGGACCGTCCCCGTTACTCATAGATGAAAAAAAGCCGGTTTCTGGATACCGGCTTAATGTTGGCTGCGGATTAAGGATTTGAACCCTAACAAACTGATCCAGAGTCAGTCGTGCTACCGTTACACCAATCCGCAACGGCGAATTCAATTATATTATGAATACGAAACGATTTCAAGTACTTTTTTTAATTTTTTGTGAGTAATGGGGACATTCTGCAGCAAGCTTGACTTCAAAAACAGTGAGGCGAATCAAGCTTCTTGATTCGCCTGTCACCTCAACGACGTCGAGGACGCCGTCCCTACTCAAACTTTTATAACCCAATTAAACGGATCAGGAATCTTAGTGTATTGGATTGCAGTTAAATTATCATATAGCTTTTGAGAGAGTTCTCCAATCTTTCCATTGCTCAATATAAGCTTTTTATCATTCCAGATTAGCTCACCTATTGGGGAAATGACTGCAGCAGTGCCTGTTCCGAAGGCTTCCTTCAGCTTGCCGGTTTCATTTGCCTCGAAAATCTCTTCCATGGAAATCTTTCTTTCAGAAACCTTAAGTCCCCAGTGACGGAGCAAATCGATACACGACTTTCTTGTTATACCGGGAAGGATACTTCCGTTGAGTACAGGGGTTACGACTTCATCTCCAATAACGAAGAATACATTCATTGTACCCACTTCTTCAATGTATTTCTTCTCAATACCATCAAGCCATAATACTTGTGAATATCCCTTTTCCTTTGCAACTTCCTGAGCCTTTAAACTGGCTGCGTAATTTGCACTTGCTTTTGCCTGACCAAGACCGCCAATAACAGCGCGGACAAAATCTGTCTCAACATAAATTTTAACAGGATTGAGACCTTCCTTATAATACGCTCCGACAGGCCCAGTTATAATAATGAATTGATAAGTAAATGAAGGACGAACGCCTAAAAATGGATCTGTCGCAATTATAAAGGGTCTTATGTACAGGGAGGTTCCTTCATTCTCGGGAACCCAGTCAATATCAATATTAATAAGCTGTTTAAGTGCCTTAATAGCAAATTCTTCGTCAATTCCAGGTATGCATAATCTGTCGCATGAAGCATTCAGTCTCTTCATATTTTCATCAGGTCTAAAAAGCACTACCTGTCCATTTTCTGTCCTATAGGCTTTAAGACCTTCAAAAATACTCTGACCGTAATGGAAAACCATAATAGAAGGCTCATATGAAATAGGGCCATAAGGTACAATTCTGGCATCATGCCAGCCTTTGCCCTCTGTATAGTCCATAATAAACATATGATCGGAAAAATGATTTCCAAAGCCTAGCTTATCCGGATTGGGCTTTGATTTTGGATTTTTGGTCAGTTCAACTCTAATTTCCATAGTAACACGCTCCTTCGTTAAAATAGTTTACACCATTATAATTAAAAAATCTATAACCAGATTTTTTGATGTTATGCGCATATATGCTTAGATTAATCAAATTTGCATTTATACTTGCAAACAAAGTGATAGTAAACTGCATATGTTAAATAAGAAACATAATATCACGATCTATGCAATTTGATTTTTCTGGCAGACTTTATTGAAGGGAATGATTATGTTTATGGATATTCATGTAGTTCGACCGGGTGAAAGTGTTTACACGATTGCAAACCAATATGGTGTATCGTGGCAGAAAATAGTATCGGATAACGAGCTTCAAAGTCCTAACCAGCTTGTACCCGGCCAGACATTAGTTATACTTCAAGGGAACAGGCAGCACGTTGTAAGAAGGGGAGAGTCGCTCTTTCTTATAGCTATGGAATACCAGATACGTATAAGCGACATACTGAGGGCAAATCCTCAGATAACCGATCCTTCAAGACTTACGATCGGCCAGGTGATAAACATACCTGAAAGACAAATAAACTTCGGTCCGATCATGGTTAATGGCTATGCTTTCCCAAATATAAACATGGATGTATTAAGAAAAACATTGCCACATCTTACTTTCTTAAGTATTTTCAGTTATCAGGTCAACAGTGACGGAAGTCTGGACACAATAGATGATTTGCCGCTGATTCAGGCGGCGCGTTCGGCCAGAGTTGCTCCTTTAATGGTCATAACCAACATAGGGGAGGATGGCGGCTTTGACAGTGATTTGGCTAGCACTATATTAAACAGCGATTCTTTACAGGATACATTGATTAATAATGTTATCCGGATTATGCAAGAAAAGAACTACAGTGGTCTGGATATTGACTTTGAATATGTTTACCCGAGTGACAGGGAGAACTACAATAATTTCCTCAGAAAAGTGGTTGCAAGGCTGCGTCCTATGGGCTTCAGCATTACTACAGCCCTCGCTCCTAAAATATCGGCAGAGCAGGAAGGTACATTATATGAAGCGCATGATTATCCGGTTCATGGGGAACTGGCCGATCATGTGATTCTGATGACTTATGAATGGGGATATACCTATAGTCCACCTATGGCAGTCGCACCTATCAATGAAGTTCGCAGAGTCCTTAATTATGCAGTAACAGCAATACCCCGGGATAAAATATTTATGGGGATACCTAATTACGGCTACAACTGGACATTACCTTTCGAAGAAGGAACCGCGGCGGAAACAATAACTAATGTCGGGGCGGTTAATCTGGCCTATCGGGTAGGAGCATATATAAGCTATGACCCAATAGCACAAGCTCCGTTTTTCAGATATTATGATGAAAATGGACGGGAACATGAGGTTTGGTTTGAAGACGCAAGAAGTATTTTGGCAAAATTTACTCTTGCAAATGAATTCAGAGTTGGAGGATTGAGCTATTGGACAATCAACAGCTATTTCCCTCAAAACTGGCTGATTTTAAACTCTGTTTTTGATGTCATGAAGGTATTGTAAGAAGTTATTAATATAACTTAAGATCAAAAAACATAAACTGATGTTTTATAAACATTCGTTTATGTTTTTCTTTTGAAAAATCCATTATCTATAACTTTTCAAAATATATATATTAAATATTTACATGGTGTTCATGATTTATATCATGTATAATAGACTCATTATATTTATGGAGTGTGGAAAATGATCAAATCAAAATCAATACTGAGCTTATGTATAATCATCATTTTCGTCTTTAGTATAGTTACAGGTTGTTCATCCGGCAAACCTGCTGCATCTGCGACTCCTTCAACTGGAGCTTCAACATCAGATACTCCTGCAACATCAGATGATTTTGATCCTAGTACCGGCATTGATGAAAACGGACTATGGGCAAATATCAAAGCTGCAGATCACGTTGAGATCAAAGATTATATGGGAATACTGATACCAAGAGATATCCATACAATCACAGAAGAATCCGTAAAAACGGAAGTCGATTCCATATTGGCTGGTTTTGTTTCTGAGAAGCAAATTAAAGACCGGGCCGTTGTAGATGGCGATACTGTAAATATAGATTTTATAGGCAGTATAGACGGCGTTCCGTTTGAAGGGGGCAACACAAATGGTGAAGGTGCAGATGTTACTATTGGTGTTACACAATATATTGATGATTTTTTGGAACAAATCATTGGGCATACGCCGGGGGAATCCTTTGATGTTGAAGTGACATTCCCGGAGGATTACGGTGTAGAAGAGTTAAACGGCAGGGATGCTGTTTTTGCCGTAACGCTGAATTATATTATAGAAACAAGCATACCTGAACTAAGCGATGGATTCGTTGCGGAAAACTTATCGGAAGCATATGGCTGGAACACTATTTCTGAGATGGAGACAGATATCCATGACAGGCTTCAGAGTTCATCTTTATCCAGATATATACAAGAATATCTCATTGAAAATGCAACCATAAAATCGCTTCCTGATAGCATGTTAAAGTATCAGGAAAATTCTATGATCCAGTATCTTAAAGATGAAGCCGGTTATTATAATATGGATATCGATGAGTTTCTGATAACTTATGTTGGTGTAAGAGATACAGAAGAACTATTAGAATTATATCTTGAGGATAATAAGCAAAATGCCGAATTGCATCTTATTTTACAAGCTATAGCTGAAGAGAGGAATATAACTGTTACGGATAATGATGTAGCCCAGTATTTTAAAAAATATACAGGAACCGAAGATTATTCGTTATATAAAGAGTCGTTAGGAATGCCTTACCTGAAGATGAATGTCCTTAACCAGGCAGTGATAGATTACATTCAAAGTAATTCAGTCTTAGAATAAATAGATTAAACAGGATACTGCAAATCAATGCAGTATCCTGTTTTTAATATACACTTGACATTATTAGCTCGCTAAAAAACGCTTAAATCTTCTTTCATTTTTACTATCGAATTTAATAGAATATTATGGTAGTATAGATTATTCTCATATAAATTTTATTATTGATGAAAGGGGTGGATTATTTTGTGGTCTAAAGAGGATTTTTATAATAAAGTTGTGAAAGAAATCAGAAGTATTTTGAAAGACCCTGAAAACTTAAAGTGTTCATGTCCAAAAGTTAATTGTGAGTGGCATGGAAAATGTCAGGAATGTGTAGCAGTACATAGGTACTATAAAAATCACCTTCCAAACTGTTTTCAACAGTTTGTAAATGAAAAAATAAAAGCTATTGCACAAATTGGTGAGCTAGATGTGATCGAAAAAGAAAAAACGCCTCCTGTATACTGGGAATACGTTAGAGAGCAAGATAAGAAATCAAAAGAGTAAAAATAAAGTTTTACTCTGGATCGTAAAAATGGGTATGGCGGCACTATATTAAAGAAATGCATTAATGCTGATTTTCAATAGTAGCTATTGATCATAAAGAAAAATCGAGGTAAAAAAGATTATGAAACTAATAGATTTATCGCATGAGATTTATGATAGTATGCCAGTTTATCCTGGCGATCCAAAAACCAGTTTGGTTCAAATGAGATATTTGAATATAGATAAATACAATAATTACAGACTGGAAATTAGCACGCATTCCGGTACTCATATAGACTCTCCGATGCACCTGACTGATTGCAGACAATATATTTCAGAATTACCTTTGGAGTCATTCGTTGCAGAGGGATGTGTGCTGGATGTAAGAAATCAGACAATAATTAAACTGAAACCGGAATATGACGCATTGGTAAAAGACAACAGCATTGTTTTGCTATATACAGGCTTTGATAAATACTATGGAACAAAAGAGTATTATGAAAATCATCCCTGCATGGATATTGAACTTTGCAGGTTCCTGATAGAGAAAAATATAAAAATATTGGGGATGGACATTCCATCACCGGAAAGATACCCCTTTGAAATACATAAATTACTGTTCAAAAATAATATATACATCCTTGAAAACCTTACAAACCTTGATCAACTACTAAATACACGGTTTGAGGTCATAGCTTTCCCATTGAAGATAAAGGCAGACAGCTCAATGACAAGAGCTGTTGCAAGGATCATATAAATATACTAAACGGTACATATGAAGTTCCGGGAGTAAAACGTATCAGAGAATAACTCGTATTTTTAATAGATGTAATTTCTGGCACTCTGTATAATAATTTGTAGAGAGTGCCTTGCTCTTTTTCGTCTTATTCCTTTTCAGCCGCCGTTTCTTCAGACTTGTAAAAAGACTTCATATCCGTACACTTCATCCTCGTATTTAGAATCCAGTATATCAATTATATATGCGTCCTTTTGTCTGGCAGGAGAATGGGTTATTAGCATAAATCGCAACGTAATCCTCTATAACAAATAACGGGAATGTAGATACTGGTCAATTGTATGATTGGGCAGAATTTCCTGGTTTTTTTCAGCATAACCCTTCTGAACTCTTTTATTTTGAATATCTGATCCCTTTTTTTCAAATAATAGTTTGGTGGTAAATAAAAATAATACTTTACTATAAAAAAGCAAATTATGTAAGGAAGGTGATGCCCGCATGTCAACGAATAAACAAGCCAATAGACTAATCCATGTGAAATCACCTTACCTGCTGCAGCATGCTTATAACCCTGTAGACTGGTACCCTTGGTGCGAAGAAGCCTTTGAAAAAGCAAAATCCGAGGATAAGCCTATCTTTCTCTCCATTGGCTATTCGACCTGCCACTGGTGCCATGTGATGGAAAGGGAGAGCTTTGAGGATCAGGAAGTCGCGGATTATCTGAATAAATATTTTGTTTCTGTAAAGGTGGACAGGGAAGAGAGGCCGGATGTTGATCACATATATATGGAGGTTTGCCAGGCTCTTACGGGGCATGGGGGCTGGCCTCTCACAATAATAATGACACCGGAACAGAAGCCTTTTTTTGCAGGCACTTATTATCCAAAAACTGACCGTATGGGCATTCAGGGATTAATGAGCATCCTTAAGGCCGTCACTAACGCATGGCAGAATAATAGAGCTGCTTTAACAGAATCTGGTAACAGGATACTAAATTTTATCAATAAAGAACAGCAATCAAGTGAAAACGATATTACAAGAGATATTTTCGATATAGCTAACTCAAGCTACAGAAATTATTTTGATTCTGCTTACGGCGGTTTCGGCAATGCGCCAAAATTCCCGACACCTCATAATCTGATATTTTTGTTAAGGTATTGGAAAATTACAAATGAACAAAGAGCACTTGATATGGTAGAGAAAACACTTGATTCTATGTATAAGGGCGGTATTTATGATCATATCGGTTTTGGATTCTGCCGATATTCAACCGACAGGAAATGGCTTGTACCTCATTTTGAGAAGATGCTTTATGATAACGCTCTTCTTGCAATTACTTATCTGGAAGCCTTTCAAGCGACTAAAAATTCAAAATACGGATCAGTAGCCGGAGATATCCTGTCTTATATTTTAAGGGACATGACCTCGCCTGACGGAGGTTTCTATTGTGCCGAGGATGCCGATTCGGAAGGAGTGGAGGGCAAGTTCTACCTGTGGACCCCGGATGAAGTTAGAAAAATATTATGTGATAAAAAGGGAGAGGACTTTTGTCTGTTTTATAATATTACCCGGGAAGGCAACTTTGAAGGCAAAAGTATTCCAAATCTTATAAACAATGATTGTACGCTTGAAGACATAAAAAATTATGACTCATCAAGAGAGAAGCTTTTTAAAGAACGGGAAAAACGGATCCATCCATTTAAGGATGACAAGATACTGACATCCTGGAATGGTCTTATGATTACAGCTATGGCCATGGCAGGAAGAATACTTCATGATGAACGCTATACGCTTGCTGCTACCAGAGCTGCGGATTTTATTCTTAACAATCTTATCAGAGAAGATGGAAGGCTGCTATCAGGATACCGTGATGGAAAAGCCGATATCCTCGCTTTTTCGGAGGATTATGCCTTTTTTGTAATGGGGCTTATCGAGCTTTACGAAACGACTTATGAATCAAATTATCTTAAGAAAGCATTGACTCTAACAGACGATCTTCTGAAATTATTTTGGGACAATAAAAACGGCGGTCTATTTATTTACGGTACAGACAGTGAACAGTTGATAACAAGACCAAAAACCATATATGACGGCGCTATTCCTTCAGGTAACTCTGTCGCAGCGCTGAACATGATGAAATTAAGCCGACTTACAGGCCGATATGAACTTGAAGAAAAAGCAAATGATATATTTAGAGCATTTTCCGGAAGCATCTCAGCCCAGCCTTTCAGCCATGCATACAGTCTTGTGGCACTAATGTACGGAAAGGAAAAGGGGCAGGAGGTTGTTATTGTATCTGATTCCTTTGAAAAGGCAGCACCTTTCATTGAAATAATAAATGAGGAATTCAGGCCTTTTACGGTTTCAATATTATATAACCCCAAGGATACTGTATTAAAAGAGATCTCGCCATTTTTACGGTCCTATGGCAAAATAAACGGAAAACCGACAGCTTATGTGTGTGAAAACCACTCATGTAAAGCTCCTGTTAATGATATTAATGAGTTTCGTAGTTTACTGTATAACTAAGTATTATTGGCAGATCCTTCACTGCGTTCAGGATGGGATGCCGAAGCAGTCTTTATATACGAATTATGAGTGAAGATGACATTATAGTACCAAAAAAGGGATCCGCATATGCAAATCCCTTTTTGTAATCGGTACTATTTATCCCTGAGTAGTGTTTGGAGCTTCCTGGGCTTTTCCAAACAGTTCCTAGAATTTTTTACTCATGCCTTGCAGCTTGCCATACAGATCATAGCTGGGCTGAGCTCCATAAGCCACTTTAAGGTAGCTGGTCATCATATAAATCATGATAATTGAGTCTAAAACAGCCCATTTCAATACAAGAACAAATGCGATGGTAAGAGCCCATGCAATTGGCATGGCAAGACCACCCTCAAGACTGTCGATACCGTTGAAGATTCCTGCAAATACACCGTTAAATATCAGGAAGGAAATAAGGAAGAATACTATGAGGAATATCAGAATCTTTCCGCCGGTTTTTAGTATTGTCTTCCAATTCTGCGCATATAAAACTACTCCATCTGCCGCGCTCTTCCATACGTTTTGACCCTCATGCAAGAATATATACGCCATAATACATTCATCAATATAGTTTAAGATTATATCCACAAACATATTCAATATTTGTGTAACAGCCTTAATACCAGGTATAAATTTTAAAAACTCGCCTATACCGCCGAAAACACGCTGAATTTGTCTTACGCTTCCGCTGATAAGTCTGTCAAGTGCAAAAAGCACATTGGAAGCTACAAAAAATTTCTTAACTTTAGATACACCATAGTTGTACATATTAAAGCCGTCGGGAACCCCACCTTTAATGGCTAAGTCAGCTATTACAGCGACATGAGCAGCCTTGATCATATAATTTATGTAGTCTCTTACAAAACGATAAATTGCCCAGCCTCCGCCGCCAAAAATGGCAAAGCTTACAAAAGCAAAGAATCCTTCTGGTTTAATAACACCGAGAAGCCAGACAACAATAGCAGTATAAATGCAAATACCCAGGAAAAATACTAAATAGGCTAATAAACGAATCAACATAAAAGGAAAAGTCTTGGCAACAATTGCAGATGGTTTCATTGCAGAACCTCCCAAATACATATATTAGAAAATAATATAACATATTAATACAGCGCTATCAATCATCCCAAGGGTGATTTTTGCTTATTCATTATGGTTGCGGAATAATGAAATCTATTGTAAGCTTATAAAAAGTATCATATTGCTTTACTAACGCTCAGAGGTGTCCGTTGGGCCGCCAGCAAATCGTTATATGATAACTTGAACCAGGAGGAATTAATGAAAAAGCTTTTTGAACCCTTTGCGTATATAAACTCAATATTCGATATAACACCTGATATGCTTAAAAATAACGGCATTTATGGGCTGATACTTGATATAGACAACACACTGGTGGCAACTAATGTTAAGGACGCGGGGGAAAGGGTCGGCCAGTTTATTAAGGATCTAAAGGATAACGGGATTAAACATGTTATTGTTTCAAACGGACATAAGCATCGTGTAGAAGAATTTTGCAGGCCTCTTGAAATTGAATATATATATAAAGCATATAAGCCATTGGGGAGAGGTTTTGATAAGGCTATAAGAATCATGAATCTAAGCAAAAATCAAATCGCAATAATTGGAGATCAGCTGTTTACAGACGTTCTTGGAGGAAACCTGAAAGGTATCCGTTCAATACTTATAAAGCCCATTGATCCTGACGAACCAATTTTTGTTAAGTTTAAACGTATTTTTGAAAAACCTTTTCTAAGAAAGAAGGAGTATAAAGATAAATTTTGAAAAGCTTAGTGTTTTTTATAAAATTATATGCTAGAATTTAGAAAGAAACACGACAGGAGGGCTGTCTTATGCATCAAATGAAAAACTATATGGAAGAGATTGTTATAAGCACAATGGATGATATCCTGAAAGATATAAAAATGTGCAATTGCGAACGCTGCAGACATGATATAGCAGCAAAAGCTCTCAATGATTTGCCTCCTCAGTATATTGTCACTCGAAAGGGTGAGATTTACTCAAAGATAAACAACCTTAGGACTCAATTTGAGGTTGATGTTATCTCGGCCATAACCAAGGCTGCTATCATTGTAAAGAGAAACCCTAACCATGACCAGGAGTCTATTAACAAATAGGTTTTCCATGTATGTAAATTTGCTCGCAACCAGACCTGAAAGTATGCGGTCATAATTTATTCAAAGCTCATATAGGCACTTGTCAAACAAACTGACCCCGTGCTATAATGTTACGGGTATTTTAATACACACGTCATTAGATTTGCAAAGCTGTGCTCAATCACTATGATTGGGTTCTTTGTAAAGAAGAAAATGACGGAGGAAAAACAAGGAGGATTATTTATGTCAGTAATTTCTATGAAACAACTGCTTGAAGCAGGTGTACACTTTGGTCACC
>JAAYNO010000133.1 GCA_012520855.1 Clostridiaceae bacterium
AAATCCTGCGGCGGTGAAATTGTTGCCGATGCAAATACCACTGCCACAAGCTGCCCTTTTTGCAATAATCCAGTAGTAATGATGGGCCGTCTTTCGGGTATTTTGCGTCCGGATTATGTGATTCCTTTCAAACTGGACAAAAAGGCGGCCAAGGAAGGGCTTATGAAGCATTTGCAGGGTAAAAGGCTGCTTCCGAAAATATTCAAGGATCAAAACCGGATCGAAGAAATAAAGGGGATCTATGTTCCGTTTTGGTTGTTTGATGCGGATATTGACGCTAACATCCGCTATAAAGCAACAAGGATCCGCTCCTGGAGCGACAGTAACTACAATTATACCGAAACCAGTTATTTTTCACTCTGGCGCAGCGGGTATCTTAAGTTCGAGCGGGTTCCTGTAGACGGCTCCACAAAAATGGCTGATGATTTAATGGAATCTATTGAGCCGTATAACTTTGCGGACGCGGTAGATTTCCAGACGGCATACCTTGCGGGATTTCTTGCGGATAAATATGATGTTTTGGCTGACGAAAGCATAGTTCGGGCAAATGAGCGAATAAGACGCAGTACCGAACAAATCTTTGCCTCAACTGTACACGGTTATACCACGGTAATTCCTGAAAGCACTAATATACGCTTACGTAATGGTTCTGCAAAATATGCTTTATATCCGGTCTGGCTTCTTAATACCATATGGAATGGCAAGAAATATACTTTTGCCATGAACGGACAGACAGGAAAATTTGTGGGCGATTTGCCATTGGATAAGGCAGCATATTGGAAATGGTTTTTTATGCTAACCGGCATTTTCGGTATTGCTTCATACATTATCACATGGCTAATCAGTAGACTGTAAGGAGGTCGGTGAAAGATGAAAAAAAGAACTGTTGCTGTGATTTTTATACTGACCTTTTGTCTGACCTCATTTATAACTGTATCGGCTTCTACTCACCGGGAGCTTCCGCTGTTGGTGGACAATGCCGATCTTCTGACTGACAGTGAAGAAAGAGATCTTAATTCAAAGCTGGAAAGTCTAAGCGAAGAGCAAAAATGTGAGGTAGCGATTGTAACTGTTCATTCCCTTGAAGGCAAGAATGCCACCGAATACGCCGATGACTTTTTTGATTATAATGGATATGGGTATGGCAGTAGTGACGATGGTATCTTGCTTCTTGTAAGTATGGAAGACCGGGACTGTGCTATGAGTACTCACGGTTACGCTATTAAAGCTTTCACTGATGCCGGTCTGAATTATATGTCCAATGAATTTTTACCGTACTTAAGCAGCGGAGATTACAGGAAAGCTTTTTTAACCTTTGCTGAGCTATGCGATGACTTGCTTACCCAGGCCAGGAATGGTTCACCCTATGGTAGTAATAATATTTTGGCGTCAAACACCAATCGTATACTGATTTCTCTTGGGATCGGCGTGGTTTTTGCCTTTATTATAACCGGAATAATGAAAAGCAAACTAAAAAGCGTCCGCTTCCAGCCAGCTGCTTCAAGCTATGTAAGAAGAGACAGTGTAAATATGAGAATCAGCAGGGATCTTTTCCTCTATTCCAGAATCGACAGACGTGCAAAGCCAAAAAATACAGGCTCCGGTTCAAGCACTCACAGGTCTTCTTCTGGCAGGATTCACGGAGGTTCAAGAGGAAAGTTTTAATGTATAAAATGTGACAAAGGGATGGTTGGACAGTTCACCCGTCCCTTTGTGTTTTATTCATAAGTAATCTGTAAAAATCATACCCTTCAGTAAGGACTTCCAGGGGGTATGAAAATGTCAGAGTTCCTTTCAAATCTTATTAATAATTTCTTAATAGCCTTTGGCGTAATAATCGGAGCCAGCATTTTTGCCGGAATAGGAGCTATAATAACCGATCACCCTCCCATGAAAACCATGCTTGATTTGGCTGACTCAATAAAAATATGGGCTATGGCTATAGCCCTTGGCGGTACTTTTTCTTCATTTAAAGCTATCGAAAAAGGTTTATTCCAGGGAGAGCTCAAATATATAATAAAGCAGGCAATTTATGTGCTAACAGCAATTTTTGGAGCAAACACCGGTTATGCCTTTATTAAGCTATTACACAAGTGCGGTGAGATATGGCACGAGTAAAGACTAAAAAATATGCATATATCATGAATCTTTTTGCGGGTACGATTATCGGCGTTATTTTAGGGATTGTTTTCCTGTCTGCGATAACGAGTCATAGGATAGATTTTTTTTACGAAAGAATCGCAGCTCTTGAAAACACAATCCTCGACAAAAATGCAAAGCTTGAAAACCTTGAAAAATCAATCAACTCAAAAAGATTTGTTTTAAAGGATATTGAGGTCATACTGGCATTTGAGGAGGATGGTATTGATGAGCTCGAAATCATGCATATTAAAAAAACAGTAAAGGAAAAATATAGCACATTACTTGGAAGCGAGGTTAAGAGCATCGATCCGGAAATAATCGTACTTGTAATCGATAACCGAATACTTAAAATGAACGGTAAAGAGTTCCAATTGCACGTAAACAAACTTATGATGACAGAGATCTTAAAGTTCTGGATAGATGTAGACAGAATAGACTAATATGCACAACTGAATCGTCATTCTGTGTTTAAAACAATATACAGTTGGTATAAATATTAAAAAAGAGGGGGGTTTTCAATGTCGATAGTTTGGACTTCTAGATTATCGGTCGGTGTTGATTTGATTGATGAACAGCACAAAATATGGTTTGAAAAAGCAAACGAGCTTTTTGAGGCGGGAAGACAAAGAAGAGCAAAAGAATACATCATTACCATGTTTGATTTCCTGGACGATTATACAAAACAGCATTTTCGCGACGAAGAAGCCTATATGGAAAAAATCCGCTACCCTGAAATCGATGCCCAAAAAAAAGCACATGCCAGTTTCATTGAGAATTTGGCTAAATTGAAGCAGGATTATAATGAATCCGGCGGTAATATCATGCTGATAGTCAACGCCAATAAAATGATAATTAATTGGCTAACCAAACACATATCAAACATGGACGTAAAGATAGGGGAGTATGCTAAAACCCTTAAATAATAAAAGCAAGGTCGCTTCAAACAGGGGTCAGGCTTGAATAATTCACTTATTCAAGCCTGACCCCTTAATCAAAATGAGTAAGAAGGACCGTCCCCTTTACTCACTTGTCCGTAGTCTTTCCTTATAATGGTGCGCTTCTTCAAGCATCATGTCCTTGACCTTCATAAGACGGGTCAAATTCCCGCGCTCGTTTTCGTCAAGCTTCATTACGATATACTTAATCGTTTCCTCCAGATTGGGGATCATAACATATTCAAGGGCATTAACGCGGCGACGGGTTTTCTCTATTTCATCCGCCATCAACTGCGCGGTTTTTTCTAGCTCTGCCAATCTCAGCAAATGAGGAGTCACCTTCTGGAGAGCTAGCATAGCTCCGTCCAATTCACCAGATGTAGAAGCAAAGCCATAGGGGAAAATATCATCGCCCGTCTGTCCCTCTGCTGAAAACTCAAAAACCGGGACTTTAACACTCATAATATTCCTGGAGGATGCTTTTAACGTAACCTTCTGTTTAGGGAAAATCAGCGCTTCCTCAAGATGGGTATCACTCATTAAAGCACGCGCCATTATAAACCGGGAATAGACATCCATGAGCATTTTTTCTACCAGCTCACGTTCTTTTCGATTCTCTTTTACAATAGCCAGGAACTTTTTCATAAGTTCATCGCGCTTGTCCTTTAAGAGCTTGTGACCTCGTCTTGCTGTCCTGAGCTTCTTTTTTAGATTCGTCAGCACCATACGGGTAGGATTTACATTAAGCCTTGCCATTGTATACTCCTTACAAACAAGATTTTATAGGCATCCAAGGAAACAGTTCAAAATTATTGAAATAGTTTCTCTTCATGTCATTCTGA
>JAAYNO010000134.1 GCA_012520855.1 Clostridiaceae bacterium
CAGAATAATCCGTATTCAGGAATGTGACAGATTCAAAGGGGGATGCAGTTGACTAAAAGAATACTTAAGAAAATTGCATTTGAAATTAAGATGCATTGACTGGATGCAAATTGGAAAATGAAATTCTATCGTTGCTGGGAACCGTATCCGCCATCATTTTATTACAGATATACTGAAGAGGAACGAAAGAAGATCATTGCACGTGACCGTGCTGAGCTATTAGAACTTATTGAAGGACTTGCAGATGGGGTGTCGAATACTGCAAGATAGTAATAATAAATTTATGGAGGTTAAGGAACCTAGAAAATAATATTTTGGGGTTCCTTTTTTATTGTCCGTTTTTGGAAATGAGTATTTAGGAGGCTTGTATCATAGAAGAATTTTTTAAGGATTGGTTTAAAATTTTATTTTTACATTACGTAGGATAAAAAAGAAAAAAAGTTCGAGAAGTCGATGTTAGTGTAAAGGTATATGGTGTTGAGCTTGATACCATTTCCGCAGGTATAGCACAGCAGCTCTATCAGAAATCTTCTATTGCGGCACAGGGCTTTGAGGAAGTAAATGTTCCTGACAGCTTCTTTGATGGTGTTATCGGTAATGTGCCTTTTGGAGATTTCAAGGTCTTGGATAAGCGATACGACAAGCACAACTTCCTTATTCACGATTACTTTTTTGCAAAGTCCCTTGATAAGCTTCGCCCAGGCGGTGTGATGGCACTTGTAACCAGTAAGGGTACAATGGACAAGGAAAACACCAATGTCCGAAAGTATATCGCACAGAGGGCTGAGCTTTTAGGGGCAATCCGATTACCGAATGATACCTTCAAGTGCAATGCAGGCACAGAGGTAGTATCTGACATTCTGTTCCTGCAAAAAAGAGACAGACTCATAGATATTGAGCCTGATTGGGTACACCTTGATACTGATGAGAATGGTATCAGAATGAACTCATACTTCGTTCAGCATCCGGAAATGGTGCTGGGCGAAATGAAAATGGTAAGCGGTCGTTTCGGTCCGGAAGCCACCTGTGAGCCGTATGAAAATGCCGAGCTTGGCGAACTTCTTGATGAAGCGGTAGCTAATATTCACGGAGAAATCTCTGCGTATGAGGTGGCAGATGAGCTGGAGGAAGAAGATAATTCCATCCCTGCTGACCCTGATGTAAGAAACTTTTCCTACACGGTTTTAGACGATAGAATCTATTTCCGTGAAAACTCCAGTATGACCCCTGTTGAGGTTTCGGCAACTGCTGAGAACCGCATTAAGGGTATGATTGGGATTAGAGATTGTGTCCGTAACCTGATTGAATTGCAGACCGAGGACTACCCGGACAGCGAGATTAAACAGGCACAGGACAAGCTCAATACACTCTATGACGGGTTTACCAAGAGGTACGGACTGATTAACAGCCGTGCTAACACATCGGCTTTTTCCGATGATAGTTCCTATGACAACGATATGAACTGTAGTATAGACACACTTATTCATCGGCTAGTGGCTGAAAGTGAAACAATAAAAACCAACCGAAAAAGAAAACTCCTTTTTAAGCCGATTGAAGTATCAATTATCAGACAGTGTCTTTGCGATTGGCGTAATCAGCAAATACAAGCCGAAATAGAAGCTGCTGTTGAACTTATTGGATAACTGCTGGCAAGATTTATATAACATAAAAAACTGCTATCTTACGATGGCAGTTTTTCTTTTGCAGGAAGTATCCAAGAAGTCATTATGTTTTAGGAGTAATCGAAGATACCACTAAACTAATTGTAAAACTTAATTTATGCTTATTCATTGACATCTATATAATAGTATGGTAGTATGTATACATACATACTTTTGGAGGTGTTTTTTTGAAAGAATATGATTTAAACACATACGGGGGCTATCTTGTTGCTTTAGTCAAGTTGTCTGGTATGACACAAATTGAATTTTACACAAAAGCAAATATAAAAAGACCCTATTTTTATGATATAGTAAACGGTAAAGTTAATCCTCCTCCTC
>JAAYNO010000135.1 GCA_012520855.1 Clostridiaceae bacterium
GGCATAGATGAACACAATTCCGACCATCCCGATGATTCTATCATCCATGCCTTTTCTTATCTGTGGTTGAGAGGATGCAGCCCGGAAATTACGTATCGCACAGAGCATTGGCATTCTATCAAAACTGTGAAGGATGCGGCTGATTGGTATATCAACCGCTCGAAGCTGCGAAAGGATTTAACCTCAGGGAAAGAACAGGCTGCCAGGGCTTATCTGGAAAGCATATCAGAGAACGGCATGGTGACGGAAAACACCTCCACAACAATTGTAACAATGCTCTGGCATATCTGAAGAAAAGGAGATTTTCATCATGAAAAAAACAATTTGGGAAAAATGCGTGGCATTCCACGGACATGAGTGCGGCGGGCTGACCATCGGTTACAAGGCTGCACTGTATGCCATCGAGCTGCTGAAATTGGCTTCGGGGGACAATCGGCATGACATCTGTATTTCCGACGACGAGCAGATTGTCTGTGTCGCGGAGAACGACGCCTGTGGCGTCGATGCCATTCAGGTTATCCTTGGTTGCAGCATTGGCAAGGGAAATCTGCTGTTTCACATGAGGGGTAAGCAGGCCTTTTCCTTCTATAACCGAAATACAGGTGAATCCGTTCGCTTGGTTATGAAAAAGAAGCCTGACGGTATGACAAGGGAGGAATCCTTCGCCTATTATCAGGGCTGTGAGCCGAAGGATATGTTTGACGTGAAAGAAACTAAAATCCAGTTGCCCGAGCCGGCGCGGATCTTTGATTCTTATGAATGCGGCTGCTGCGGTGAGACTACCGGCGCAAATTGGATCAGACTTCAGGAAAGCGAAAAACTGTGCCTGGACTGCTATAGTTCCTATTCCAGGTTTGACGTCTAAAAAGGGACCGGACGAAGGAGTTTGGGCTTTGACTAGCGCAAAGTCCGGGCCTATGGGACAACGCACTTTATCATCAGGATTTGAGGGCAAAGCAAATGGCGTAATGAAAAAAGGCGGGTTAATTATGATGACACCTAAAATTAAGAAAATGGACGCTCTCATCGTATTAGGCTATTGCCTCGCTCCCCCCTGAAGGTGAAGTGGATTTGACAGTGGTGCATACTGGCTGGGGAAGGATTTCTCCAGTATCAGCAAAGAGGATTATTAAAAGCTGACTTATCCGGGTTCTGCAGAGATCGGCGCATGGATGCACCTGGACGCCGTATCTGGCGAGCTCCATTATTTCTTCGGTCCGGTAGTTAAGGATAAGAGCTTTATTCGCCAAGACATGGAAGCCATCGAGGTTCCCGCGGCAGAGTATGCGGTATTCACAGTTCCAGCCACAAAGGATATCGAGGAGCTGAATGATAATATCTAAAACTTGGAAGCATATCTTTGCTGAATGGTTCGAGAGTATCGATTATAAGTTCGATGAGGGAAAGATGGACTTTGAATATTATCTGGGTAAAAATACATACATCTATGTGTCGATCATGAAGAAATAAAATTAAAAAATAAGGCTACATGTGATATAATCTCCCAAAGGACCTTGCCATTGGCAAGGTCCTTTGCCCATTAAGTAGAAGGATTCAGAACAAGGCCGCTTTTTCTCAGATAGTCATCGATCAAGGCATTTTTCACCTGTTGTGAGATGTTTGGGTTAAACTCATCCGAGAATCTAATTTTTACTGGATATCCGTCTACGGTAATGTTAATGACTTTACCCTGCGGAATAATCGTGGTTTTTTTCATTAGAATACCCCCTTGTAAAATGAAATAATGGAGGAATGAAAACGGGAACCGCCCACGGTAAAGCTAACATCAAATGCTGTGTGGGCGGTTCCCGCCGTTTCTGACATCTATTCTTTTGTTACTGGCCTTATTCGACACTACTCCCCAGGCCTGGGCGACGAGCGGGAACTGCGGCTGGCGCCGCATCACAGGAATTTCACCTCCCC
>JAAYNO010000136.1 GCA_012520855.1 Clostridiaceae bacterium
ATTGAAAAATGTATAATAACAAGGGAAACCGTAATAAACAACCAGCAGCCCGATTTGATCTACGGTGAGCAGAGGAAAGCTCTGCCGGCAGTTAAAAAGAAGAAGCGGGAAATAGACCCCGCGTCATAGTAGGGGACGGCGTCCCGTTTGTAGAGCGAGGCGTCCTCGACGTTCCGTTTGCAGGGTATGACGTCATTCTGAGCGAAGCGAAGAATCTGTTCCTGTGATCCTGATGCGATAAGGCGACTAACAACCGCCAGACCGAAGGAGCTTGACCACTATATTAAACGCTTTGGTTCAAAAAGCCGGCATGACTTTTAAGTATATCATGCCGGCTTTAATTATGCCTGTTTATTCCAGATTAAGCCGTTTATTTAATATTTGATCGGTGATAATAAAGTATGCTGCTCCAAACACAGCCGATAAGGCAATGGCTCCCCACATAAAACGGGGAAGCATCTGCCGGAACCCCATGATGTTAATATATAGATTAGCATATTGGTTTCCAGTTAGCTGGAGATTCATGTCGTTGATATTGTAATGCGTATTTTGAGATTGAAATAAAGGCAGCAAGAATATTATACTTGCTACGATCTGGCTCAGTGTATAGAGTCCCAGGTATGAACCGATCGATGCCAATATCTTATGATTGTTTGAAAGATGCCCGATTGCCATGGCAGCATAGATGATCAGGGTGCTTGTCGCAAGGCTGACAATTGCTCCTGTGACAAACTGAATGACATACAGGTAAATCTTGTTCCCGAGCGCCTGATACATCATTGACCAAATCTTGCTTATCTCATTGAAAATATCAGTCAGAGCCACTTCCTGCAAAGCAATTATTAGTATTGATATGACAGCAATGATAACGCTCAGGATCGTCCATATGGATGAAACAATCAGCTTGCATATTATATGTTTCCACGGCTGGACCGGAAGTGTGAACATAAGGTAGCCTTCTTCGGACAAAAGGTTCTTATAAAAGCGCTGTAACATGACTATAAAGCTTACGACAAACATTCCGACAAGTATCAGTATATAAAGAGTAAGGGTTATAAATTTGGGCAACGTAAAATTGCCTGAACCAAGTGCCATAAAATAATTTATAACAGCAAACAGAATCAAAACCAGGTACAAAGGCAGAAAAATCCTGCTGGTAGCTTTTATCTCATACTTGATTAACTTTCCTAACATTTGAATACCTCCCTAAATAAAGCGTCCACCGATTTGCCCTTCTCGTCTCTGATGCTGTCAACGGTAGATGTTAAGACGACTTTACCCTCTTTGATAAAAATTACATCATCCAGTATTTTTTCTATGTCGGCTATCAGATGGGTGGAGATTATGACTGTTGCATTGTCGCTGTAATTGCTGATTATCGTTTCAAGGATATAATCCCTGGCAGCAGGATCAACACCGCCGATAGGCTCATCTAAAAGATACAGCTCTGCTTCCCGGCTCATGACAAGGATGAGCTGAACTTTCTCTTTATTTCCCTTTGAGAGATTCTTCAGCCTGTCACGATGATCGATATTAAGCCTTTTTAGCATATCATAGGCCTTTTCAGGTTTGAAATCATCATAAAAATCAGCAAAAAATTCTATGATTTGGTGAACCCGCATCCAATTATTCAGATATGTTTTTTCAGGAAGGTATGAAACTATTTTTTTAGTTTCGACCCCCGGCTTTTTTCCTCCGATCAATATGCTGCCTTCAGTAGGAGTCAGAAGATTATTGGCAAGCTTGATAAGTGTAGTTTTTCCGCTTCCGTTAGGTCCTAAAAGCCCTATGATTCTCCCGCGTTCAACTCTAAGATCAATACCTGCCAATGCATGATTTACCCCGAAGCTCTTTTTCAGGTTATTGCATTCAAAAATCGCATTCATTTTTTCATCTCCTCCAGCATGTCAGTTATCAAGGCGAGAGTTTCAGTTTTCTCAAACCCCATTAACTTCATTTTTTCAAGAAACTCTGCTATCTGCTGCTTTGCTAATTGATTCTTAGCTTTCTTAATCAATTCGATATCCTCCGTTATGGATCTTCCACTGGTACGATGCGTTATTACAAGACCGTCTTCTTCAAGTTTAGCCAAAGCTCTTTGCATCGTGTTCGGATTTACCGATGCCTCCTGTGCTATGTCGCGAACAGAGGGCAATTTAGCACCTGGCGGATATTCGCCTGAGAATATCTTCAATTCTATCTGTTCAATCAGTTGTGTATATATTGGTCTGTCGGACTTAAAGTCCCAAGGCATTTTATCACTCCCTTGTACTATTGTATTAAGCGCTTAATACAATAGTACAATAAGAAAGAAATTATGTCAACATTTTATTAGTTAGTTTTAAAATATTTCAATAAGAACAAATGTTTGATATAATTAAATAAATGATTTTATTACATTTTTATTTCATTAACAAAAATTATGAAATAGCATGCAAGTTTCTTCCCTGTTTGGATATCATAATCCTGAATGCGAGTCAGGGAGGATTATTGTGCGTAAGCCTCCCTCCATGGTGTTTTCATTATTATTTCAACTAAAAGTTAGCATGGAGGTTACTATGAGTAAAAAGTTTGTGGTATCATTATTAAGTGTATTGCTGATTTTAACATTTTGTATTGCTTTGCTGAGTCCCGGTGCTGTAATGGCCGCCGTGGGGCTTACCGGTGAAAAGGGAGGATTGTTTGAAAAAGTTGAGACCCGTACTCTGAAATCAATTAAAACAGGGCTTGAGGATCTGGCATATAGTATGGGAAAAAACAAAGAGATGAATCATTCTTCAAGCGATAAAATAGTGACGATAAGTGTAAAAAAGGACAGCAAAGAAATCAAGGTTGAGATCACAGCAGATGGAAATCAATTGCCTGAATTCGGAATCAAAGATGTAAACAAGGTTATCAAGCTTGCAAAGGAATATTTAAAGCCTATTTTTAATGAAAAAGAATCCATGGGTCTATGTTCACTGTTTTTCAGTGATGCCTATAAAGAATATAATAAAGGTATAATAAGAATAAAGCTGACTAAAGAATACGAGGGGATCACAATCGAATGTTCAGGGAATGCCAGAACAGGCATTGTTAATGTGAGCCTCAGAAGTACGTTGGGAGTGAAAGAATGTCTGCCAGACAAAAGAAAAGCTATGGAAATGAAAGTATCACCTCATTGAAAGGAGCCGACCGGGTAAGGCTGAGACCTGCGGTAATATTTGGGTCTGATGGATTGGAAGGCTGCCAGCATTCATTTTTTGAAATCCTGTCAAATTCTATTGATGAAGCCAGAGAGGGTTATGGTAAGCTAATCAGGGTCACCAGGCACAGGGACTGTTCGATCACCATCGAAGATCAGGGCCGGGGAATCCCATTGGATTACAACCAGAAAGAAGAGCGGTATAATTGGGAACTGGTATTCTGTGAGCTTTATGCCGGAGGAAAATACTCAAACAATACTGGTGAAAACTATGAATATGCTTTGGGATTGAACGGCCTGGGCGCGTGCGCCACCCAATACAGCTCAGAATATATGGATGTAACGGTTTTCCGTGACGGATATAAATATGAGCTGCATTTTGAAAAGGGTAATAATATAGGCGGACTGAAAAAAACCCAGGCAGAATATAAACATACTGGTACAATACAAACCTGGCTGCCGGATCGGGAAGTTTTTACAGATATAAAAATCCCCCCCGAATATTTCAGAGATGTTTTGAAAAGACAGGCTGTAGTTAATGCAGGGCTTGTTTTTGAATTCATAGATGAAGAAAGCGGTACGACAGAAACATTCGTTTACGAAAACGGAATCATTGACTATGTTACTGAATTGAGTGCGGACAAGGGGATAACAAAACCTTGCCGCTTTGAGAGTTTTGCCCGCGGCAGAGACCGTGAGGATAAGCCGGAGTACAAGGTCAAAATGGAGGTTGCCTTCTGCTTTAATAATGAAGTAAATTCTATCCAGTATTATCACAATTCAAGCTGGCTGGAGTATGGAGGCGCCCCTGACAAAGCTGTTAAAAATGCTTTCGTAGCTGAGCTGGATAAATATTTACGGAACAACAATAAGTATAATAAGAATGAAAGCAAGATAACATTCAGTGATATTGAGGACAGCCTTATCCTGATCACCAATACTTTTTCAACGATGACCAGCTATGAGAATCAAACCAAAAAAGCTATCAGCAATAAATTTATTCAAGAGGCTATTACTGATTTTCTCAAACAGCAGCTTGAAGTGTATTTAATTGAGAATAGGGAAGACGCCGAGAAGATAGCCTCACAGATCCTTATAAACAAAAGGAGCCGGGAGTCGGCTGAAAGAGCAAGAATAGACGTTAAGAAAAAGCTTGGCGGGACCTTGGATATATCAAGCCGCGTGAAGAAGTTTGTGGATTGCAGAAGCAAGGATATCAATAAAAGAGAGCTATATATCGTTGAAGGGGATTCAGCATTAGGATCGGTTAAAATGGGCAGGGACAGCGAGTTCCAGGCTATCATGCCTGTCAGGGGCAAAATTCTTAACTGTCTAAAGGCAGAGTATGGCAGTATATTCAGAAGTGAAATCATTGTTGACTTAATAAAGGTCTTAGGCTGTGGAGTGGAGATCAAATCTAAGCATAAGAAGGATTTAAGCACGTTTGATTATAATAATCTAAAGTGGAATAAAATTATTATCTGCACCGATGCCGATGTTGACGGCTATCAAATTCGGACCCTGATTTTAGCTATGCTTTATAGGCTGACACCTACCCTTATAGAAAAAGGGAAGGTTTACATAGCAGAATCTCCGCTGTTTGAGATCACCGCCAAAGGAAAGAGCTATTTTGCCTATACCGAAATTGAAAAGTTGAGAATATTAGAAAAACTAAAGGGTCAGAAGGTGACTATACAAAGGTCTAAAGGTCTGGGCGAAAATGAACCGGAAATGATGTGGACAACTACAATGAACCCTGAAACCCGTCGTCTGATCAAGGTCATGCCTGATGATGCGGAAGATACACAAAAATTCTTTGACCTTCTTCTGGGAGATAACCTCCAGGGGCGCAAGGACTTTATATCTGAGCACGGCCACGAGTACATGGAGTTGATCGACGTGAGCTAATGTGAGTTTTGGGGACAAACGGATCAGGTCACTTGATTCATTCGGGTTTGACC
>JAAYNO010000137.1 GCA_012520855.1 Clostridiaceae bacterium
CCCAATCCGATAACCAGGAGTTCATTATAGGAACCGAGGAGGGTATCCTGCATCAGCTAAAGCTTAAAAATCCCGAAAAGCAATTTTATATGTTGAAGTATAGGTTTATTTGCCCAAATATGAAGAAGACGACAATAGAAACGCTGTATGAGTCTTTGAGAGATATGAAGCATGAAATCGATCTTGATGAGGAAACTATAAAAAAAGCATCATTAAGCCTTGAAAAAATGCTTAAAGTGAAGTGACTAAACAAATTGAAGGTGAATGATAATGCTGGAGATAAAAAAAGCAGATGCGGGTACACAAGACAGATATCTTGTAAACTTTGACACAGAGAATCTGCCTTATGAGTTTTTCGATTTAGTTATAATAGGAAGCGGTATTGCAGGGGTCTATACTGCCTTATCCGCCCCCAGAAACGCGAGGATTCTGATTATAACTAAAGAAGCCATAGAAGTGAACAATTCGGTACTGGCGCAGGGCGGAATAGCTGTTTCCCTCGATCAGAACGATTCTCCCAGCTTGCATTTTAAAGATACGCTTTTTGCCGGTGCCGGACTTTGCGACGAAAATGCCGTAAAAGCACTGGTTAATGAAGCTACTGAAAACATAGCCACTCTTTGTCTTTACGGGGTCAATTTTGACAGGGATGAGGGCAACAGGCTTTCACTTACCCGGGAGGCCGCCCATAGCATGAACCGCATAATACATACCGGTGACGCGACCGGAAAGGAAGTATGTGACACTCTTGTCGGAGCGGTTTCTACATTAAATAATGTGACTATCAGGGAACAGACCTTTGCAATAGATATCCTTACCGAAAACGGTGAATGTAAAGGCGTGCTTACTTCGAACGAAGAGGGCACGGAGCTGAAGGCATACTACGCACCGGTATTGGTTTGTGCCTCAGGCGGATACGGTCAGCTATATTCAAAGACAACTAATCCGGAGGTTGCAACAGGTGACGGAGCAGCTCTTGCACTAAGGGCGGGAGCAGAGCTTATGGATCTGGAATTCGTTCAGTTCCATCCTACGGTTTTATTCCATCCCGATAATCAGAATTTCCTTATTTCTGAAGCGGTCCGGGGGGAGGGAGCAGTTCTTCGCAATAATAAAGGAGAGCGCTTCATGGAAAAATACCATCCAATGAAGGAGCTTGCTCCCAGAGACGTTGTTTCACGGGCTATTTTTCAGGAGATGCAAAAAACAGGCTCCAATCATGTTTTTCTTGATATTGCTCACAAGGATAAGGAATTTTTACGGCAACGCTTCCCGACTATATATAACAAATGTCTGTCATACGGTATAGATATAGCGAAGGATTTTATTCCTGTCGCACCGTGCCAGCATTACAGCATGGGCGGAATCAGAACCGACGAATGGGGCAGGACCAGGATCCTGGGATTCTATGCAGTTGGGGAGGCGGCATGCAACGGTATCCACGGAGCTAATCGTCTCGCATCTAATTCACTTCTGGAGGGTCTGGTATTCGGAAGAAGAATAGGGCGCCAGGTTCAGGAGAACCTCGATGAAATAAAAATAAGAGAAGGCTTTAAGCCAAGAATACGCTTTGTTAAGGAATGGGTCGAGAGAGATATTGACTACCTCTCGATGAAAAAAAAGCTTCAGGGGATAATGACATTAAATGTCGGAATCATAAGAAATGAAGAAAGTCTCAGCGAGGCTATGGAAATAATATCAGGGCTGAAATCTGAAATCGAAGGCGTTAAGGTTGTCCATACCCACCATATGGAGCTTATAAACATGCTGACTCTCGCAAGCCTTGTGGTCAAGGCTGCAATATTAAGGCAGGAAAGCAGGGGAGCTCACTACAGAACAGATTATCCGGCAACTGATGATCAGAATTGGCTTAAGAATTTAGTTTTTCAAGCTGGAGGTTAAAATGCTCGATTTTACAATAGTTGATGAGATCATATGGCGGGCGTTGAAAGAAGACATGCCCATGGGTGATATAACCACCGACAGTACGGTAGATGAAGATGAGGTTTGCTCCGCAAAGCTTGTTGCGAAAGAGGATTGTGTAATTGCGGGCATTGATGTGTTTTCAAGAGTTTTTACCCTTTTGGATCCAAAAACATATATGGAACGCTATGTCAATGATGGAGAAAAGGTTAAAAAGGGTACGTTAATAATGTATATCACCGGGAATGCCAGAACTATGCTGAAGGCTGAAAGAACTGCATTGAATCTGCTTCAGAGGATGTGCGGCATTGCGTCTGCGACAAGGAAGATCGCTGATATTCTCAAGGGATCGAAAGCTAAAATTGTTGATACCAGAAAAACTGCTCCGGGTCTGCGTTATCTCGATAAAGCAGCCGTTCGGCTGGGGGGCGGGACTAATCATCGTTTCTGCTTGTCCGACGGGGTCCTTATCAAAGACAACCATATTAAAGCCGCGGGAGGAATAACTGCTGCTGTAAAAAGAGCCAGAGCCCATATACCCCATACTATCAAAATCGAAGTTGAGACAGAATCTATGGAACAAATAAAAGAAGCACTTTTGGCCGGAGCCGATATAATCATGCTTGACAATATGAGTCCTGAAGCCATGAAAGAAGCTGTGGATTATATCAACGGGAGAGCTCTTACCGAGGCATCAGGAAACATAACAGTAGAAAATGTGGAAATCGTGGCGAGGACAGGTGTGGATCTAATATCATCAGGAAGCCTGACACACTCAGTTAGAGCGGCTGATATAAGCCTGAAATTTGAGTAGGCCCTGGCATCCATATTACTTGTTTCGACATAAAGCTAAAAAGATCAACAAAAAAGTCACTGTCGAACTATGCAAATTTAATAAATAACATGTCAGGTTTTCGCTGAAAAACGTCAATAATGGATAAGAAGTTAAGTTGTAATGACGACTTGTGGACAAAATGAGAAACAATCCACAGAAAAAACTTCGAAACGCCCATAACATAGTGAGCAATTCTCTATAAGCAACATATAATGCGGCCTATGGAGTTTTTTATTTTATCCACAAGCCTGTGGATTTCTGTGGATAACATTACTAAAACATAACAGAATAAAGACTTATAATGCGGGAAATTATAAGGTTGTACGCTTAGATTTATCAACAAGGAGGGATAGATCATGAGCAGACATAAGGTTATGTCAGAAGATCTGAAGTACGAGATTGCCCGTGAACTTGGTGTGCTTGAGAAGGTAAGCAGAGAAGGATGGGGATCAGTTTCATCCAGAGATTGCGGTAATATGGTAACAAAGGCAATCGAGATAGCGAATAGGAACTCCGCAGGACAACCGGGGTAGCTGTTGCGGGGTACGGTGAACCCGGCAGGATAAATCGAAAGCGTATTTAAATAAAGGGCGTGGAATTTATTCCATGCCCTTTGTCCTGTTGACAAAGCGCTTTTCGTATTGTAGAATATAATCCGTCACTAAAAAAATAATACATGGAGAGATGGTCGAGTTGGTTTAAGGCACCGGTCTTGAAAACCGG
>JAAYNO010000138.1 GCA_012520855.1 Clostridiaceae bacterium
GACCGGCGACATATTTAACCAAATCAGCATATTCGATGATCATCGAATATGCTGATTTGGTTAAATATGTCGCCGGTCGGCTAAGCATATATTTCGGTTCTAATGTTGAGTACGATGATTTGGTTGGATACGGTGTTTTTGGTTTGATCGATGCTATAGATAAGTTTGACCTGAGTAAAAAAGTGAAGTTTGAAACTTATGCTTCATTGCGTATCAGAGGAGCTATTATCGACTCTATCAGAGAACAGGATTGGGCGCCAAGGTCACTCAGGAAAAAAGGAAAAGAATTGGAAAAAGCTTATTTTGAATTGGAAAACCAGTTAGGTCACTCGGCTACCGACCAGGAAGTCGCGGACAAGCTTGGGATATCTATTGAAGAGCTGAATAAGCTGCTGCAGGAAGTAAACATGTCCCAGATGATTTCACTGGAGGATTATCTGGAGCAGAATCATGAAACGGGCTTTGATCCTCTGTCCATGCAGAGAGATACAAATATGCCCGAACAAAGAATGGAAGTGGTAGAACTTAAGGAAATACTTTCAGATGCTATTGAAAAGCTCCCGGAGAAAGAGCGGACAGTTGTGACTCTATACTACTATGAAGAACTCACACTAAAAGAAATAAGCATTATAATGAATGTATCAGAGTCGAGAATATCTCAACTCCATACTAAAGCGATATTAAGAATGCGAGGTAAGCTGGAAAGGCTGAAAAGCGCTATTCTGTAACCATTAATGCAATTCTTCACCAAAATTTTATGAAGGAGAGTAGAAATGACAGAGGGAAAATTGCAAAAAGATAAAGGCTATAGCTTGACTTATGAGAATGATGGCGTATATTTAACGGTCTATAAGCCACTGGATTTTTTTTCCCGAGTCAGTGAATCAGATGTACTCAATTTGATTCGCAAGAAGAAAATCCAGAATTACAATGCTAATCTGGTTTCAGAAACTGTTAAGCGTTGCGAAGGCATACCTGTAAAAATTGCAGATGCTCAGGAAGAAGCAAAGATCGATTCTACCGTTGAGGCCATTGTTTCTCAAGATAAAATGATGGCTTTTGTTATTTTAACTCCGCCCGAAGCCAATGGCGCTCCCCCGACTCTGGAGTCCATAGTGCAGGCTCTTTATTCAAAGGGTGTAGTTTTCGGAATGAATGAGGCTAAGATACGGGAGCTTGTAGCTCATCCTGTTTACAACCAGCAAATATTAGTGGCTGAAGGGATCCCGCCTAAAAACGGGAAGAATGGCGAAGTCAAATATCTGATAGATATTAAAAAAGACCGCAGACCTATCATCATGGAAGACGGAACTGTTAACTACAAGGATATGAATCTGATAGAGAATATTACAAAAGGCCAGAAATTGGCTGAACTTATTCCTCCCATAAAGGGAAGATCAGGGAGAAACCTTGTAGGACAAGAACTGAAGGCTATTGATGGAAGGCCTGCATTTATACCCAGAGGGAAAAATGTGGTGTTAAGTCCCGATGGGCAGGAATTATTTGCGAATATTGACGGCCAGCTAATGTATGTAGACGGAAAAATCAGTGTTTTTCCTACTTATGAAGTAATGGCCAATGTAGACAACTCAACAGGAAATATCAGGTTTATAGGTAATGTTAATGTCAGAGGCAATGTTTTGTCCGGCTTTGAAATAGAAGCGGGCGGCAATATAGAGGTAAACGGAGTAGTGGAAGCTGCAGTATTGAAGGCCGGTGGGGATATAATCCTGAAAAGAGGAATGCATGGAAACGGAAAAGGCATTTTGATCTCTGCCAGGGATATCATATCAAAATATATCGAAAGTGCAAATGTCGAAGCAAAAAATGATATTAAGGCCGAAGCGATCATGCATTGCGATATAAAGTGCGGTAACAAGCTGGAGCTTGGAGGCAAGAAAGGACTTCTTGTCGGTGGTACTGTGAGAGTTGGCAAGGAGGTAGACCTTAAGTTTTTAGGCAGTCAGATGTCAACAGCTACAGTTCTTGAAGTTGGGATAGATCCGCACCTTCGTGAAAGGCTGAAATTTCTTAAAAACGATATTCCTAATATGGAAGATGGCCTTTTGAAGGCAAATCAAGCAATAACGCTGCTTAATAAATTGAAGCTTTCAGGAGATCTCACAATGGAAAAACGTGAGATACTGGCAAAGAGTACAAGAGCCAAGTTCTTTTATGAGAATAAGCTGAAGGAATACAAAAAAGAAATCGCTGAAATAGAAGAAATGCTGCAGCTGGGAGCAAATGGACGCATAAGGGTTCGTGGCAGCGTTTTTCCAGGTGTCAGGGTTGCCATTGGAAATAGTATGTTGTATATTAAAGAAGAGGCTCAGTATTGTACTCTTTACAGTGATGGAGCCGACATTCGTTTTGGGCCGCTTTAAAAGGGAGGGATCGGTATGTCGATCAGACCTGTGGACTACCAGATTTTAATGCCAAAGGTCAATGAGGTGGCCAAAATACAAAGTGAAGAGCAGCAGAGATTGGTTGCCCAGGCTCAGCAAAATGCAGATAATTCAGTTAAAGAAGCAAGCCAGGATCTAAGAAGCGTGCACACACAGCGAGAAGTTCAAAAAATAGTGATTACAGATGAACAGAAAAACCGCGGCAGAGATCATGAAAAAAAGCAGGGTAA
>JAAYNO010000139.1 GCA_012520855.1 Clostridiaceae bacterium
ATAACCTGTAAGGAGAGGCAAATTGCCTCTCCTTATGTATGTCTGGTATGACTTTGGTGTGATCAGGCTTTATAAAGCCACTATATTAGCTTATGATAAATCAATGAGATATTTGAGCGCTTTTCGTTCTTTTAATGCTGCATAGGCTGAGGCTATTTCCTCAAGCGGTACGGGAGAGTCCTTATCGTACCATAAAGAGGCGTCCAGAAAGCCTTCTCTGATCCGTTTGATTACTTCATCATGGGTTTCAGGTTCATCATATCCGTCACAGTAAACACGGAAAGAATTTGCAGCGTAAAAGGGATTTATTGCGTAATCTTTTCTTGAATGCCATCCATATACGGCGACACAGCCATTCTGCCTGATAAGGGGCAGGGCTGTATTTATATTTTCAGAATAGCCTACCGCATCAATAATATAATCTATACCGTCGGGGAAGAGGTCTTTAAGCTTTTGAAGCTGGTTACCGGATTTATAATCAATGTTGGCTTTTGCACCTGCACGTATGGCCAGCTCTTCTCTTGAAGTGCTTCCTAATACGACTACCTTTGCACCTACATAAACGCAGTGCCTTATAAAAGCGAGAGCATTGGCTCCGGAACCTGCTATCAGGACATTGTCGCCAGTTTTTATGCCAAGCCTGTTTGTGTAGCTTAAGGTCTCACGCCATGTTATGATCATTGGTGCGGTTTTCTCGTCGATATCATCAGGAATAAGCTTCTGGACCCTGGCCTTTTCCCACTCGGATCGAGGTATTCCATCACGCTCCATAGCGAGATGATCGGTGGCGACACCGTATTGGGCAAAGCCGCCCCAGCAAATTCCCAGCCCGATTTCAGGCATGGCGGGTGCGCCCACACGGGAGATCAAGTCACCTGTTTTAAAGGTCGTTACTTTTGAACCCAGCTTGATGGCGCGGCCTACGCTTTCATGTCCTAATACAGACGGATAAAAAACAGGATATGGGTGCTTCTTTTCCATCAAGCGTTGATCGGTACCCGTGCATGTTGAACCGAAGCTCATTTTTACAAGAACCTGATATTCATTGATGACGGGAACAGGTATTTCACGGACTTCAAGAGAACCATCCTCGGTTACGACTGCTGCCTTCATTGTGTTCATTGCCTATAACCTCCTTTTATGATGAACTCCCTCTTATTTTATCTGATGAATGCATAATATTCAATGAAAAACAGCCGTATTGTCAGACAAGTTTTTATCCTTTATTATTTACTTGCACACTTTCTTCTTGTATTATAGAAATAAGTAGATCCCATTAATAATCGGGTAGCTGGACAGCTTTTATTAAAAGTTTTGTTAAAGGTTGAGAGAAATTATGAAGAAAAGATCTGTAAGTGAATTTGTTTACAGTAAGCTAAGAGAAATGATAGAAAACGGTACAATAGCCGTAGGGCAGAAATTGCCCACAGAACAGGCTCTTTGCGAACAATTCGGCGTAGGCAGATCTTCGGTGCGCGAGGCCTCCCGTATACTTCAGGCAAAGGGATTTGTAGAAATCAAGCGGGGCAGCGGTGTATATGTGATTTCTAAGACAGAGTATGCGCCGGAGAATATGAGTAAATGGCTATTGGATAATAAGGAAAGTATTTTGAACTACATGCATGTCCGGATGGCAATAGAGGATCTTGCCATTACCTTATTTATTCAGCAGCAGGATAAAAAGCAGGTCAAAGCTTTGCAGCAGATAGAAAAAAACTTCGAGGCTGCTGTTGAGGAAGGTGACACATATCGTATGGTTGCAATGGACGAAGCTTTTCACGGAGCAATTGCCCGGGGAACAAAAAATTCGTTGCTGATAAGTATCACCAAGCAACTGGAAGATACATTCAACAAGTATCGCAATATAACCTTTTCCAATGCCGAACACAGGAAAGCTGCCGTTGATGGGCACAGAAGGATTCTTGATTCGATTTGCAACCGCGATACCAACAGTGCAAAATACAATATGCGGGATCACCTGCAAATTTCTGTTCAAAACGCAATAAACATGGCCGGCTTCTAAAATGAGTATCGGGGACGGTCCTTTATACTCATTTTGTGAGTTTCGGGAATGAGTTTGTGAGTTTGGGGGACGGTCCTTTATACTCATTTTTAGCAGCGGAGACGGATACTTTCGTTCATTTTTACATAGATTCTTAGCAAAGGAACATACTAAGTATGTTCCTTGACATCCCCTGTACTCATTGTCTGATGTAAATTGTCTGATGTATTTACACAATGATATTTGTTTAGCAATGCTAAAAGACGCTATGTATTATTTAATTTGACCAGTCAATCTAAAGATGTTGACAGACAATTTGGTTAAGTGCAATAATAATAGTATAGCATTGACTTGCTAAATATAAGAACCAAACGGAAAAGTTGTCTGATGTCCTGGCAGATTGATCAACATTATGCTCATTATTTAGGAGGGGTTATTATGACTAAAAAAGAGAAGTATAAGCATTTGACAGGTATTATTGCGCCTGTGGTTACACCGTGGACAAAGGATGAGAAGCTTGATGAAGAAGCTTTTCGTAAACAAGTCAGATTCATTATTGACGCAGGTGTGCATGGTATCAGCCCTGCCGGTTCTACCGGTGAGGGTGCTATGGTTCGTGACGAAGAGCGTAACCGCATGATTCAAATCATAAAAGAGGAAAACCATAATAACATACCTA
>JAAYNO010000140.1 GCA_012520855.1 Clostridiaceae bacterium
AATGAGATAAAGCATCTGTTCGATGTTGTATATAAAGAGGAGCTTGCGAGGAAGGAGGCACAGTTAGCAGCATTGCAGGCCAGAATAAATCCCCATTTTTTGTATAATACGTTGGAAATAATGAACTGGAAGGCCAGAATCAATGGGAATAACGAACTGTCCGAGATGATAGAAGCTCTGGGTACCCTGTTGGATGCAGGAATGAACAAAGGCGGAAGAACTGTTTCAACATTAAGGGATGAGATAAGACTTGTAGATTCCTATATGTTCATCATGGGAAAAAGATTCGGTAAAAGGCTGGAATTTGTTAAAGAAATCGATGGATCCCTTCTTAACGGAACGATCCCGAGACTTATTATTCAACCGCTTTTGGAAAACGCAGTGGGACATGGGGTAGAACCTGTCGGCGGCGGTCGTATAAAACTTTCGGTGAGCCTGATAAATAATAGATTGAATGTATCTGTGGAAGACAACGGTGTAGGTATATCAGATGAAGATCTATCGGAATTTGATAAACTTTTCAAAGGTCTTCCCAATCGTATCAAAAGTTCGACAGGTATTGGAGTAAGGAATGTCCACGAACGAATTAAAATTATATATGGTGATGAATACGGGCTGACTCTTGGGAAAGCCCCTGCCGGCGGCACCCTTGCTACCATAACTATTCCGTACATAATATAGCTGATGGCTTAATAAGGGCAATAAAGTGCAAAATCTAACAAAGCCAACACGTTCAATTAAATACCGTGTTGAAGTAATATAAGAATAGATATCAGGAGGAATTGCCCCATGAAAAGGATTCTTGCTATTATACTGGCATCCGCGATTTCAGTAAGTATTCTGATTTCTTGTGTAAGTCCGGTTGGTCCAGCAGAGTCAGCATCCCCTGTAGTTGCACCGGAGCCAGTAGAAATCAGATTTATCGGACAGTTTGGAGGTACAGATCCAACGACTCCTATTTTTGATGAAATACTCAAAAAGTTTACCGATACTTACCCGTACATAACTGTTGTCAATGAGTCAAATACGGCGGATGAGTCATGGAAAGCCCGTGTGACAACCGATTTTTCATCCGGAAACGATCCCGATGTAGTACAGTATTTTAATGGACCTGATGCACGAATTCTGATTGAAAACAAAAAGGTTGTGGCTATCGAAGAAATTAAAAAGATATATCCCGATTACGCCGGGAATATTTCAGAGGAAGCCATGTCCTACATGAAAGAATATGACGGGAATCATTACGGAGTACCTGTGAGAGGCTTTTATGAAGGGCTGTTCTGCAACAAGGATTTGTTTGAAAAATACGGGCTCGATCTGCCTACCGATTGGGAAAAGCTTGAGGCTGCAATATCAGGGTTTTCGGCCGAAGGAGTAGTGCCTATAGCAGCCAGTTTTTCAGATGTGCCCCACTATCTGATTGAGCACCTTATATTGGCTGAGGGCGGCATAGAAGATCACTCGGTAAATCCGAAGGATCATTATCCGGAAAGCTGGGCAAAGGGTATAAGCTACTTTAGAAAATTTAAAGAAATGGGAGCATTTCCGGTCGATGTCAACGCAACAAAAAACGACATAGCAGCAAACCTTTTCTATAACAAACAAGCTGCTATGATCGTTGACGGATCCTGGTCGATCGGAAGCATCAAATATCCCGAAACTACGGTGATTCTGCCTTTTCCTCCTACACCGGAAGGGAAGAAAGATCCTTCCGATATAATCGTGGGCTTCACCGTTGGTTTTTATATATCTGCAAAAGCCTGGAATAATCCTGCTAAGCGTGATGCAGCAGTAATGCTCGTAGAAACTCTTACCTCAAATGAATCTATTGCAGCTTACGCAGAGGTGGGTGGGATCCCGGCAGCAGATATAGGACCGATAGCGAGCCATAACAATGTAATGAAATTGGGGCTTGAGATGAGTAAAGCAGCTAAGGGACTTGCCATGCCGATTGACTCAAGATTAAGCAAGGAGGCATGGACCTATTTTGTATCACAAACCGGTTCCCTTGCCGATGGCCAGATTACTCCTGAAGCACTGTTGAATGAGGTTGTTAAAAAGAATAAATAATGGGCTTTGAATCAGAGAGATTGATTTGAGACAGTAACATTTTATGTACTTCCTGGCTGGCTCTGAAACGGGGATTATCATGCTTTATAAAGACAAAAGACCGCTTATAATATTTCTGGCGCCTGCTCTTTTAGTAATGGGTATATTTTTGTATTATCCGTTTTTGCAGAACTTCGCCGACAGCTTTTATGAGATCAACGGCTTCGGTTCTGAGACCAGGACTTATATCGGGATTGAGAATTATAAGCAATTACTGCAGGATAAAATTATCCTGCAGGCAATAAAAAATACAAGCCTGATGATTTTATTCACCATAGTATTTGAAATAGGAGTCGCTTTGGTTTTGGCTCTCATGGTTGACGGCATTAGAACAGGCGCAAAATTCTTCAGGACGGTATTCTTTTTCCCGATAGTTATTTCAGCAACAGCCATAGGTCTGATGTTTAATCTTTTTTATGCATATAATGGAGGGCTGTTTAATCAGATCCTTGAGAAATTAGGGTTGAATCCTGTTTTGTGGCTTTCGGATGAAAAAGCCATATATATGATTGCTCTGCCTATCGTATGGCAATATGTCGGCTTCTATTTTGTGATAATACTTACAGGACTGAACAGCGTGCCGGAAGATATTTATGAATATGCTTATATAGATGGAGTTCAAGGATTAAAAAGGATTTGGTATATTACTCTTCCGTTGGTTTGGGATGTTTTGAAGGCATGTTTGATTCTTGGAATAACCGGATCTTTGAAGATTTTTGATATGGCGTGGGTTATTGCCCCATATGGAGCGCCCAAAGGGATAACACACTTTTTTGGCACTTATTTGTACCAGACCACATTCTTTTCCCAAACTGTGGGATATGGTTCAGCCATCGCCGTGCTTGTTGTGATTCTCGGTCTATTAATGTCATTTGCTGTTATGAAACTGATTAGAAGCAAAGCATTTTTTTATAGTGAGGATATGTGATGGACAGTACTGCGGCAGCTTTTGAAAAACAAATATCAAAAACAAAGGTAAAAAACGTTTTATCCAGGGTTCTGATCTACTCAGTGCTTATTCTTTGGGCTTTTTCCAGTATATATATGCTTTTTTGGGTTGTAAACAATTCATTCAGGGAAAAAACTGAGATTTTGAATGATTCCTTTTCTTTCGTTACCTATCCTACAGATGAAAATTATAGAACAGCATTCGGGCGGTTGAGCAGAGAAGAGAATATGAGTATTTTAAGAGCCTATTTGAACAGTGTTATAATATCAGGTTCAACAGTAATATGCGTCACGGTTTTAGGTGGTCTTGCCGCTTATGCTATGGCAAGATACTCCTTCAAATTAAAGAACGTCCTATATCTAATATTGGCAGGAAGCCTGCTGTTTCCCGCTTATTCTCTGATTGTCCCTATCTTTCGGATGATCCAGGGGATAGGCCTTGTAAATAACCCGATTGGAGTGATAATTCCCCAAACAGCGGTCAATCTTGCTTTTTCAATAATCATACTGATGGGGTTTATAAAAAATCTTCCGACAGAAATTGAAGAAGCTGCGTATATGGAAGGATGCGGTGTTTTTTCAGTGTTTTTTAGAATTATTTTGCCCGTAACAAAACCCGCATTTGCTACTGTGGGAATATTTACTTTTTTATGGTCCTATAACGATTTGTTTCTTCAGATGTCTATATTGAGAAAAAGAGTATCATATCCTGTTTCTGCGCTATTAAACGAGATAAGCTCACAATTCGGCACTGATTTCGGATTGATGTGCTCCGCAACCACTATTGTAGTTCTTCCAATTCTTATTATATATTTATTCCTGCAAAAAAATATCATGAAGGGTTTAACGGCAGGTGCGATAAAAGGCTGAATATTGTATAATTAATATGAGATTCAACGCCAGGACTTATAAAACCGATATTAAATATAGAGATCAGAATCAATATAAGTTAATAAGGCGGTGCAAAAGTGTTTAAAGTTATTTTGCTGGACGATGAGGATACAATATTGGAGGGTCTCCAGTCCACTGTTCCGTGGGATAGATATAAATGCAGAGTGGTAGCCACGGCAAATAACGGCAAGGACGGTATGGCACTTATTCGCAAGCATAAACCGGATATTGTTTTTACAGATATCAGAATGCCGTATTTAAATGGTCTTGAAATGTTAAAAGAGCTTACCGGGGAATTTCCAAATATGCAGATTATCGTATTATCGGGATATCGGGATTTTTCATATGCTCAATCGGCAATTCAGCTTGGCGTGTTGCGGTTTTTGCTTAAGCCGTCCAAGATGGAAGATATTTATGAGGCATTGAATGCAGCAATGCTGAAGCTATCGGGAGTACCGCTTGAAAAACATCCTATCGGTACAGAAGAAGATGATTATGAAGGCAATTTTATTGTAAACCGTGCCATGAGCTATATAAATGAGCATTATGCCGAGAAGCTTACCCTGCAGCAGCTTGCCGATTATTTATACATAAGTACATGGCATCTTTGCAGGGTTTTTAAGAAATGCACCAATATGAATTTTGTTGATATTCTTAACAAAATCAGAATAGAGCACGCCAAGAGATACTTGAAAGAAACAAATCTTAAAATATATGAGATCTCAAGAAACGTAGGGTACAGTGATATCGCGTATTTTTCCAAAGTATTCCGCGCCATGACCGGCATGTCCCCCAAACAATACCGCGAACGAGTGTGAGTATAGGGGAATGTCGTCCCGTTCATCCAGAACACGTATCCGCCACTCCCAGGGGTCGGTCTCAGGATCGCCGGTATGCCAACGAACAGGAGTATCATAGGAAGGAGTTTCATTCCAGTTCCATGAAATCAAAGAAAAAATCCCCTCACTATTTCCACTCCCATAGAAAAGCCTGCATTAAGAAGAGAAGTTACAAAATCGTTATAGTTTTTAATTACCATATATACAACTCCTTTTATTTCGACTGCCGACGAAGCAGTATTAATATCCGTGATGATATCATAGATCCATTCCTTTGGTGGGGCTGGTATTGAACAATGACATAGTGATATCGTAGAAGCAGGGGAACCGGTTCCTTTTATACAAAAGTCAACTCGATAGTAAACTTTGACTGAAATACATCTCAATTTCTTTCATTTTACTGCTTTGAAGGACACCGAAGGGACAGCGGCTGTCACAGTGACCGCACGAAATGCAGTTGTCCGCTTTAACAGCCAGTTTCGTATAGTGATTCTTTGCCATGTCGTCTCCTGCGATTGCAAGGTCGTAATATTTGTTTGCAAGACCGATATCAATACCCGCAGGGCAAGGCTGGCAATGATTGCAGTAGACGCAGCTGCCCTTTACCTTCTCAGGCGTAAAGGAAGCAATAACGGAATAGTCCTTTTCTTCTGATAACGCATCGGCGAAACCGAGAAGCTGGTTGAGATCTTCCATGCTGCGTATACCAGGGACTGTGGTAAGCACACCCGGGCGATCAAGCACATACTGCAGACACTGATAATGTGTCAGAGCTTTTTTGAACGGCGAAACCGTTTTATCGAGCAGTTGGCCGCCATGGAATGGCTTCATAACCGCAATGCCGATTCCGTCCTTTTCGCAGCGCCTGAAAAGTTCATATCTCTCCGATGCATTACCTAATCTGGACTCATCTCCGCATTCATAATCATAGGCAGCATTTATGCTGAACATAAAGAAATCCGCAAAGCCATCATCAAGTATCATGTTCGCCACTGACAGTGTGTGGGATGAAAATCCTATGTGATGGATCACGCCCTCTTCCTTAAGTATGAGCATTCTGTCAAATACCCCGTTTTTGCGGAGTACATCATAATCATCCTTCTCATCTACGCAGTGAAGAAACCCGAAGTCCGCGTAATCCGTACCGAGCGCTAAAAGTTCCCATTCTATTGTTTTAAGTATCTCATCAGGGTTTCTTGACCATCCGTACTCACCGGTTTCTCCGTAAACTGCACCGAAATGAAGCGGAAAAAACACTTTTTCACGCTGTCCCTTAATCGCATTTCCAAAAAGCTTATAGACCTTTTTACTTCCTGCGCAGAGGTCAAAATAATTTATTCCGTGTTCGATTGCTCTGCGGATGATATTTTCAATTTCATCTTCCGGTGCTTTGTGAATACTGCCCATTCCAAGCCCGAGCACACTTAGCTTTTCATTACCACGAGGCAGTTTCCTGTATTCCATCATTAATGACCCTCCGTATCCTTTTCTTTTTCCTCATCTTAGGTTTTGTTTATACCCCTTGGCTTTATAGAAAAACTTTCCATGTAGGTTTAATTATATATCATTCAGTTACAATTTCCAACTGAGCAATTCCTAAATAATTTCTGCGGGCTATTTATTAGCATTTGTTCATGGTAACATGTCAATCAACATAAGAAAAGCTCATCAGCTATGGGCTTTAGCGCGGTTGGCAAAATAAAGCACGTACCGCACACGTATAATCTCGGGCAAGCAACTCTGCAACTTCAAGCTGTTTGTTGAGCATGCCCCTTCTGCTTATTTGGTGTGTTTTCGTTTATTTGAAAGGACTACCCCTCATACGCAAAATGTGCATGAAGGACTGTCCACAATACTCAAAATGAGTGAAAAGGACCGTCCCCAATACTCATTTTTTCATAAGTTACTTTACACTATTGTTCTTTTTGACTTAGTTCTTTCTCAATCAGTGTCAGTGCAACCTTAAGAGCAGCGATTCGCCGTTCAAGAAGGGTCTGCTGCGACTTGTTCAGCTTCGCGGCATCCATCTTCTCACACTTGTGGAGTGTGGACAACAAGGCGCGATGCGCTTCGTTCAACTCTTCGACTGTAAAGTCCTGCATTTTCAACCCTCCGTTTATCTGTATTGGCTGTATCAAGCCCTTCTTGTTCAAATATAACGCGAACACCGTGAGCCTTTAGCTGGTTCAATGGATCCAGAATTTCTACCGTATCTCGGCCAAATCTGCTAATGCTCTTTGTTAAAATAATTTCAACATCTCCCGATTTACAATCCTGCAGCAAACGGATAAATTCTTTACGGGAAGACCCCGTCCTGCTTGAAGCAATGTCTTTATATGCATCTACTAATAGCCATTTGGGATTAGCTGCAGTTAACCTGGTTAGCGCTGATACTTGGGCGATAAGACTTTTCAGCTGATTAGTACTGTTTGAACTCACACGACAGTAAATGCCTATTCGCTTTTCTCGTTTGGGAGGTAATGGTGGAATAAAGTGTATTCTTTTATTATCATCAGCCACGTCAAAACCTCCGTAATTATAGATTTATTGGAAAATGGGATTTTATTAGATTATGCTTATTAACCAATTATCGAGAAATGCAAGCTGTTCCTCTGTGTGGAACCAATGCTCGCCATCTTCCATAATCTTTAATGAAGAATTAGTCTCTTTTGCAAATTTAGATATCGTCTCATAGGAAGTTAAGTTATCATTTCCTGCATACAAAATATCTGTTGCTGTATTCCAGACAATAGGATTTTCTCTGACATAGCATAGATATTTCCAAGATAACGTTTCTCCGAATGATGTCTCAATCTCCTGTTTATCTTGAAGCTCTTGCTCTTTCACATTAGTCCACAACATAATATCAGTAATAAGTTTCTCCATGTTTACAATCGGAGAGATAAAGAATGCTCTTTCTAACTTCTTTTCAGACAACGCATTCATAGCAAAGTAAGCGCCAATGCTGTTTGCAATAATCGAAATAGAAATCGTACTTTTTATACAACGTCTCATATTCAACCAAAATTTCTTCTCTCGTTTTCCACGGAGTAGCTGCGTTATAGTCCAAACCAAAAACATCATAATCATTGAAAAAAGGTTTGTAATGCTCTGCTTCTTCTGCATTACCACCTTTGCCATGTATATATAATAAGGCTTTCCTCACAACAATCACCTCATCAAATTCAAATTTATATGAATACTTTTATCTTCCTAATAAACATTAATCCGTTTTCCGTTTG
>JAAYNO010000141.1 GCA_012520855.1 Clostridiaceae bacterium
TCCCCTTTGTCATTCTGATGGAGCGCAGCGCCTGAAGAATCTACTAAAAGATCCTTCGCTTCGCTCAGGATGACAAAGAAAATGCTTCGAAGTCTTCCCCTTTGTCATTCTGATGGAGCGCAGCGCCTGAAGAATCTACTAAAAGATCCTTCGCTTCGCTCAGGATGACAAAGAAAATGCTTCGAAGTCTGTCCCCTTTGTCATTCTGATGGAGCGCAGCGACTGAAGAATCTATTAAAAGATCCTTCGCTTCGCTCAGGATGACATTCAGGAACATTGTCAGGATGACAGAAAGGAAGGTGAACCATGTTGGATATCTCAATAAAAGCGGCAGACAATCGCCCCATATCAGATGAGATCCTTGTTGAATCACTTAAGAAATCAATTGAGGGAAGGAAGCTTACAAAGGTACTGCTGCTCCCGCCGGATCTAACCCGTCTTCATTCATATGCGGGAAAGATCACCGCACTATATTATAATATGCTGAAAAACAAATGCCAGGTTGATATAATGCCCGCGCTCGGAACCCACGAGGCCATGACCGAAGAAGAATGTCTGGAGTTTTTCGGCCCCGATGTTCCATATTCAGCGGTGATCACTCATAATTGGCGTACCGATATAGTGAAGATCGGCACTGTTCCGTCAGAGTTCGTTAAGGAGGTCTCGGAAGGTCTGATCGATTATTCCATTGACGCTGAAGTCAATAAAAGACTTGCAGACAAGACCTATGATCTGATTATTTCAATAGGTCAGGTTGTGCCTCACGAGGTCGTAGGCATGGCTAACTATACCAAGAATGTATTGGTAGGCTGCGGCGGCAAGACCATGATCAACCGCTCCCATTTTCTTGGCGCTGTATATGGAATGGAGAGAATGATGGGGCGCGACCATTCTCCTGTCCGCAAGGTATTTGATTATGCTGAGGAACGCTTTTTAAAAGATATACCCCTTATGTATGTGCTTACGGTCACTACTGTCAATGAAGGAAACGTCCTCCTGGAAGGACTCTTTATAGGCAGGGAGCGCAGGCTTTTTGAAGAAGCGGTTGAATTAAGTCAGAGTAAGAACCTTATCTTTATGGAGAAGCCTATAAGGAAGGTCGTTGTTTTCCTTGACGAAAGGGAGTTCAAAAGCACATGGCTGGGTAATAAGGCTGTTTACAGAACAAGAATGGCAATTGCCGACGGCGGGGAACTGATTATTTTAGCTCCCGGAGTCCGGAGATTCGGAGAAGACGAGGTCATAGACAAGCTTATCAGGAAATATGGCTATGTCGGACGCATAAAGGTTTTAGAGCAATACAAGGCAAATGAGGATCTTAAAGAAAACCTTTCGGCTGCCGCACATCTTATCCATGGCTCATCCGACGGCAGGTTCGGTATCACCTATGCACCCGGGAAAATAAGCCGTGAGGAGATAGAAGGAGTAAACTTTAAATATATGCCTCTCGATAAAGCTTTAGAAAAATATAACCCGGAAAAGCTTAAAGATGGGTTCAATACACTGGATGACGGGGAAGAGATCTTCTTTATAAGCAATCCGGCCATTGGACTTTGGGCAAGTAAAAGCTTGTTTTAAGGGAAAGGAAATGGTGGGCATGGTAACAGAATGTTTTATTAATGATAATTTTCTTTTAACCAGCGAACCGGCTGTACGCCTTTATCACGAATATGCCAAAGAAATGCCTGTATTTGATTTCCATTGTCACTTGAATCCAAGGGAGATATTGGAGGATAAAAAGTATGCTGACTTAACCGAAATATGGCTTTCAGGAGATCATTACAAATGGCGCTTGATGCGTGCCAACGGGGTAGATGAGGAGTATGTCACGGGCAATGCCGACAATTACGAGAAGTTTCTGAAGTGGGCCGATACCATATCAAAGGCTGTTGGCAACCCCTTATATCATTGGACCCATCTGGAACTAAAGCGTTACTTTGGTGTGGACAGGCTCCTTAGCCCAAAAACTGCGCCGGAGATCTGGAAAACCTGCAATGAAAAGCTTCTTGACCTTTCAGCCAGAAAGCTGATACAAATGAGCAATGTAAAAGCGATTTGCACGACAGATGATCCTGTTGACGATCTGAAATATCATATAGAGCTTGCGAAAGACAAGAGCTTCAATGTCAGGGTCCTTCCTACCTTCAGACCCGAAAGAGCCCTGACTGTCGGCGGACCCGGCTTTGTTCAGTATATGGAGCGCTTATCTGAGGCTTCGGGCATTATCATAGAAAGCTTTGACGATGTCGTCAGTGCGCTTGGAATACAGGCCGAATTCTTTAAATCGGTCGGTTGCGTGCTTTCAGACCATTCCTTCGGCTCACCCGATTTTACAGTTGTTTCTGCTGAAGGTGCGAGATCGGCATTTTCAAAAGCTTTAAGAGGGGAAAAACCAACATGGGATGAGATCAATGCATACCAGACCGAGCTGATGCTTGAATTGGGAAGGATATATAACAAAGCAGGCTTTGTTATGCAGCTGCATGTGGGAGTTATAAGAGACAATAATTCACGCATGCTTGAATCGGCAGGGAAGGATACCGGATTCGACGCGATCGGCGACGGTATTTCGGCCGCATCTCTGGCAGCCTTGCTGGATGGTCTTGAAAAAACTGATGAACTGCCAAAAACAGTGGTTTATTGCCTCAATGATAACGAAAATGATAAAATCGCGTCCATTTTAGGCTGCTATCAGAAGGGACCTGCTGCAGGCAAGCTTCAGTTAGGCTCGGCATGGTGGTTCAA
>JAAYNO010000142.1 GCA_012520855.1 Clostridiaceae bacterium
CTATTTATGATATAGCTTCTTTGACTGATATTGAGGTTCGCATGTAACATTGACCCCCAGCTTATGGAAGATGTTCTCATCAACACGTGACAGAATTACCGTTGAATGGGCTTCACAACCGCGAAGCTTGGGAAGCTGCTCCATAGCAAGTGCCGCAGTTGGATTTGTGGCTGCGCATATTGAAAGAGCTATAAGAATCTCATCCGTGTGCAGTCGGGGATTGCGATTCCCCATATGCTTGACCTTTAATTTCTGTATAGGTTCTATAACGATAGGTGAAATCAGATGTATATCGTGATGAATACCGCCCAGCTCTTTAAGCGCATTTAACAGAAGCGCTGCTGAAGCTCCCAGAAGTGATGTGGTCTTCCCGGTGATGATGCGTCCATCATTAAGCTGAATCGCGACCGCAGGAGCGCCTGTGGACTCAGCTCTCTTAAGGGCGGCATCAACTGTTGGCCTGTCCTTCGGGGATATTCCCAGTTGTTTCATTAAAAGCTCCAGTCTGTATACCTCGGCTTTTTCGGCTAAACCCTGCCTGTGTGAGCAATAGGTACTGTAATATCTTCTTATAACCTCTTGCTTGGATGCATTGCAGACTACATCATCATCCGTTATGCAGAATCCAGCCATATTCACGCCCATGTCTGTAGGGCTTTTATAAGGCTTCTTACCTTCTATTTTCTCCAGTATGGCGTTTAAAACAGGGAAAATCTCTATATCTCTGTTGTAGTTTACAGAGGTAATACCATATGCCTCAAGATGAAAGGGGTCGATCATATTAACATCATTTAGGTCGGTTGTAGCAGCTTCGTATGCGAGATTTACAGGATGCTTAAGCGGAAGATTCCATATAGGGAAGGTTTCAAATTTAGCATACCCCGCTTGTACTTTCCGTTTGCTTTCATGATAAAGCTGGGACAGGCATACGGCCATTTTTCCGCTTCCCGGACCGGGGGCGGTAATAATTACAAGTGATCGAGTCGTTTCTATATAATCATTTTTGCCAAATCCTTCGTCACTTACAATCAGTGAGATGTTTGACGGGTAATCGGGGATCGGATAGTGTCTGTATACCTTAATACCAAGATTCAGCAGCCTTTTTTGAAATTGGTCTGCTGCAAATTGTGAACGATAGTGAGTAATAACAACGCTTCCTACATATAAGCCAATTTCGCGGAATGCGTCTATCAATCTCAGCACATCCAGGTCATAAGTTATGCCCAGGTCGCCTCTGCGTTTGCTTTTTTCTATATCATCGGCGTTGATCGTGATTACTATTTCAGCTTGATCTTTAAGCTGCATAAGCATTTTAACTTTACTGTCAGGTTTGAAGCCCGGAAGAACTCTGGAAGCGTGATAATCGTCGAAAAGCTTTCCGCCGAATTCAAGATATAGCTTTCCTCCAAAGTATGAAATGCGGTCTAGTATCTTCTGGGATTGCATGCTGATGTACTTATCATTGTCAAATCCTATTCTCGTCATGGTAAGCTCCTAATAATTTAATAAATACACGTTAGTTTATTATCCTTTCCCACAATAACACAACGACCGCATCAGGTCAATTACTCATTGATTCATTTTATTATATCCTGAACTAATCGTAAGTATATGCAAGCTCCTTCTCTATTTCTTCAAAATTTTCCAGCATATTAACGAACTTATCAACGATCCGGGAATCAAATTGTGTACCTGATCCGATTATCAATTGTTTCACAGCGGAATCCAAATCAAGTTTTGACCGGTAGTGGCGATCTGACATCATTGCATCAAATGCATCGGCAACTGAAACGATCCTTGCTAAAAAAGGTATCTCATCACCTTTTAACCCATCGGGATAACCCTTGCCGTCTATACGTTCATGATGGCTCTTAACTACAGGGATGACATTCTTGAACATAGAAATTACTGAAAGTATACGAGCTCCTTTAGTCGGATGTTTTTTTATCACATCATACTCACTTGGTGATAATTTATCACTTTTAAATAAAATATCATCTGATATACCCATCTTCCCGACATCGTGAAATAAACCGGCAACCCGTAATGTCTCAAGCTCACTATCATCCAGATTGAATGCTTTACCGATCTTGACACAATAATATGAAACGCGGTCTGAATGTCCGCATGTGTATTGATCTTTTGCGTCAACGACCTGTCTGAGCGCTTCGATAGTATCTAAATAGCGAACTCTCAGTTGATTATAGGTTTTGCTCAATTCTTCGTTTTTAATATTGACGAGAGAATGAAGAAATGCATTGTTTATGGAAGATGCAGCCTGTGCAGCATATATCTCAAGCAGTTTATAGCCTTCTGATATTTCGGCATCCATATTACTGGTGCTTTCAACATATATGACGCCTATTGATTCCCCAAACTCATTTAATAATGGGAGTGTTATTCCAACAGGACTCTTTATCACTTTCTTTGTGATTTTTGCTTTGCCTATGTTCTCAAGCAATCTGGAATCCAGCATGGACATAAAATCATGTATCTCGGTTTTGTATTTGCCGATTCCCCTGAAAATACTTTTTCTTGACTCGTCGACATCAATAATATTATCAACCAAAATAAAAGCGTTTTCACTGCTTAACATAGGCAGCAACTCTGCTAATATCTCTTCTAAAATATTTCCGATCGGCTGCAATTGATAAATCTTAGGAACCGCCTCTAATATACGATTAAGTCCATCACGGAAATGCTTTATTGTTTTCATCATTGCTATGGATTTTATTCCGGATTCTACCAGCAACTGCAACTGATCAAAACGGTCGCTTTTTTCACAATACCCTTGTATGTCCAGAGCTTTAATCGTCTCAAGAGGAGGCGCTAAATCTTTATGTCCTGTTAAAAGCAAAATATAAAGTTCTGAATTAAATCGTCGTATTCTTTTTACTACCTCGTCTCCGTGAATAGGAGCCATTAAGTAGTCGAGTATCATCAAATCAAAATGTTCTGTTCTGATCTTTTCTATAGCTTCTAATGGATCAATGACCCCTTCGTACAAGTAACCGCTTCTTTTCAACATTATAGACAATGAATCAATTATACCCGGTTCATCATCAACAATAAGTATTTTATAATCACTGCTTGTGTCTTTTAGTCTTTTTCTCATTTGTTTATTTACTCCTTAAGCAAGACTTTTGCTAAGTTTATTATGAGGCAGTTGTATAAAAAAAGTCGTTCCTTTCCCTTTTTCCGATTCAAACCACATCTTCCCGTTGAACCGCCCTCGAATTGTTGAGTAAGACATAAACAAACCCAGCCCGGTTCCGTCCTTCCCCTTTGTCGTTACCATCTCTTTAAGCAGTTTTCCTTTAATACTCTCCGGGATTCCTTTAGCGTGATCCTTAATTGCGAATAGTATGCTATCATTCTTGCTCTCAATAGATAATTCTATCGTACCGTTTTTCCCTTCATATGCCTGAATAGCATTTATAATTATATTATCGAGTATTTGCACCAAACTATTAATATCTCCGTAAATTTTTGTACTTCTATTGACATTTATGAATGTTCTTAATACACAATTGTATCTTATTAACTCATATTTCATGAGCAATTCTATTCTTTTTAAGAGTTCGTCTACTGTAAAGGTTAGCATTATCGTTTGATCGAAATGTCTGGTCTGTCCTTTGACTGCACTTATAACATC
>JAAYNO010000143.1 GCA_012520855.1 Clostridiaceae bacterium
CAGGGTATAAAAGCTTTTTCCTTTAAAATCCTCCGGAATATTCCCTACAATGTCTATATTGCTTGGCACCAGTACAAATATGCTTCGTGACACTTTCTGTATTGTGCCATCAAGTGCATACACGGCTCCGCTCATAAAATCCAGGACTCTCTGAGCCAAATCCTGTTCCAAGGAATCCAGGTTTACTATAATGGGCTTGCGGTTTTTCAGATTATCAACGATGGCTTGGGTATCATCATAGGTAAGGGCTTGATAGACTACTACCTTTACATAGGTGGATTGGTGAATATTTACCACCTTCCCCCTCCTGTTTTTGGTCTGGAAAGTAGGTTCTATCAATTCATCTTTGCCCGGCGTAGAAACCATCTCTTCAGCCATTTCATCCATAGGTGCATCAATATTCTCTTCCAACCCTATAAAATTTAAGAATTTATTCATGAACTTACCTGCCATTAACTTCTTCCCCCTTTTTTCTCTCACCAAATAGTGCGGTTCCTATACGAACCATATTGGAGCCTTCCTCTATGGCTATTTCAAAATCGTTGGTCATACCCATGGACAGATACTGAATGTCAGCATGTGGATAATTATAGCGCTTAAGTCCGTCAAACAATTGCTTCATCATAATAAAATAAGGCCTGACTGTTTCCGGTTCGTCCGTTAAGGGAGCAATAAGCATTAACCCGTTCACTTTGATATATTTCAGGTTATATATTGTTTCGATAAATGGGATAACTTCTTCATAAGGAAGACCAGCCTTGGTTTTCTCATTGGCCGGATTCACCTGGATCAAAACCGGTACAACCCGTTGGATTTTTTCAGCCTGCTTGTTTATTTCCCGAGCAAGAGGCAGATTATCCAGTGAATGAATCATTGTCACTTTATCAATAATATGCCTTACTTTGTTGCGCTGTAGGCGGCCTATCATATGCCATCTGACATCTTCTACCTGTTCGTACTTTGAAAGAAGCTCCTGTACCCGGTTTTCGCCTAAATCCACGATACCATGGGATACTGCTTGCCTGATAATATCTACTTCTACATTCTTAGTAACGCCTATTAAGGTTACATCATTAACAGATCGTCCGACCGCCAGTAAAGCTTTTTGTATTTTTTGACGAACTATATTAAAATTTTGCTTATAATTCATGTAACTCTCCTATTGTTTGTCTGTCAGCACCTGATCGTGAAGCTGCAACACCTGGTCGTCGGATAACGATTCCACAATGGCATAACCATTGTACAAAGCCTGGATGGACGTTTCTATGAATATATTTCCATCCCGGTCTTTGACATAGATACCTTGCACACCTTTGTTTTTATGAAGGGCTCCCGTTGGTACCATCATTCCTTCTACTGTTTTTCTAATTTCCAGAGGATAAACTCTTTTATTGATCATTCTATCCATAATGCCTGAAAATTGCATTATCAGAATAGTTTGATCCTTTTCCTTATGTACATGGGTTACAAGAGCGGACATTTCTTCGTGGCCTTCAAAGACAGCTTTTACGGTATCCCCTTGCTTAAAATTATTATCAGAACTGTTATATAAGAGTACAGCATACCATTCTAAAGCCGGATCAACAATTTTATAAAATGGCTGCTCTATCTTGACAACATCTGACTGCTGCTTTTCCATGGCACCGTCATGTGTTTCTATAGCTGTTGCCTCTTGAACGGAATGTTCTAATACATATTCTATGTCATCAGCGGTCAGCTTGTCCAAAGAGTCGACTCCCAGAATATTTTCAAAACCATCGATGGAAAAGCTTATAAACCCGGCCTCAGGCGATTCCACTTGCATAGTCCATTCTTCTATTTGAGCCATTAAGTTTGCTTCCTTATTATATAATTCGGTCAAATAGGAATCCGGTTCAGTCTGATAATCCAATAATTTTTGTTTGTTTTCTAGCAATTTTCGAAGGTTACTTTCCAAGTTGGCTAACTCGTTATACTCCATGTCTTTTACGGA
>JAAYNO010000021.1 GCA_012520855.1 Clostridiaceae bacterium
CATTTTTTTTTAGCTATTTCAGGGCAGATAAACAAAAGGATATTTATAACTGGTATTTTTACGTAATTTAATTTATAATGATTGATGTACCCTAATACTATCAATCAATTTTTATTTACCCCCCTAATATACTCTTTTAATTTAAAAAGGTATCTCCGCAAAAAACGGGATACCATTTTTTTTGATTTATTGCTGGTCATTATTCGATTCCGGTATTACTGATTGATTTTCCCCACCTTCGGTTTCACCGTTTTCATCATCCTTAACGTCGGCTGATATCCGTGCTAATGATACAACACGATTATCTTCCGAAGTTCTCATCAGAGTGACCCCCTGGGTCACACGGCTTAATATGCTTACTTCGTTAACATGCATTCTGATAATCGTACCATCTGTCGAGATAAGCATTAAGTCGTCATCCTCTGAAACTGACAAAGCACCAATCAATGAACCGGTCTTCTCTGTAACACGATAGGTCAGCACACCCTTTCCGCCTCTCGCCTGGACCTTATATTCATCAAGATCGGTCCTCTTTCCGAAACCGTTGACTGTCGCAACAAGCAGGGTTGTATTTTCAAAGTAAGGTACCATGGATATCACCTCATCGCCCTCATCCAGACGAATTCCTATAACGCCTGTTGAGGTGCGTCCCATAGGCCTTACATCCTTCTCTCTGAACCTGATGGACATACCGTTTCTGGTGACAAGGATTATATCATATGATCCGTCTGTTAAACGAGTTCCGATAAGCTCATCATCTTCTTTGAGATTGATTGCAATAATGCCGCCCTTACGAATGTTATCGTATTGTTCAAGAGGAGTCTTTTTGATCATGCCACTCTTCGTAGCCATGATAAGAAACATATCTTTTTCATCGCCGTGTAGCTTGATCCCCGCGGTTATCTTCTCACCGGCTTCCAACTGCAAAAGATTAACTATGGCAGTTCCTCTTGCCTGACGGCCAGCCTCGGGGATCTGCCATGCACGCAGCTTATATACTCTTCCTTTATTCGTAAAGAACATCAAATATCTGTGAGTGGAAGTTGTGAACATATCCACAACAAAATCATCTTCACGTGTTGTAAGACCTGTGATCCCTTTCCCTCCGCGTTTTTGGCTCCTATATGCGTCGATCGGGGTACGTTTGATATAACCAAAGCGGGTGAGAGTAACTACAACGTCCTCATCCTTTATAAGGTCTTCCATGTCAATTTCTGATTCATCAAAGGTGATCTCTGTACGCCTTCCATCTCCGTATTTGTTCTTTATTTCGGTAAGCTCATCACAGATGATCTTGTGTACCAGCTCCGGCTTTGAAAGGACATCCTTAAAATAGGCTATTTTCTTTTGAAGCTCATTAAATTCTTCTTCCAGCTTTTCACGTTCCAGACCGGTCAATCTGCCAAGCCTCATGTCAACAATAGCCTGTGCCTGCTTTTCGCTCAATGTAAAGCGCTCGGTCAGCCTCTCTTTGGCTAAAGCCTCTGTTCTTGAGCTTCTGATGATACTTATCACTTCGTCCAGATTATCCAGGGCGATTTTCAAGCCTTCTAAAATATGTGCTCTTGCTTCGGCTTTTTCAAGGTCATACCGCGTTCTGCGCCGGATTACTTCTTCCTGGTGCAACAAATAGTACTTTATGCATTCTTTTAGATTCAGGACCTTCGGCTCAAATTTTCCTTCGGGCGATTGGACCAATGCCAGCATATTGACGCTGAATGTATCCTGAAGCTGGGTATTTGTATAAAGCTGATTCAATATAACATTCGCATTGGCATCTCTCTTAAGCTCTATAACAATACGCATGCCATTTCTGTCCGACTCATCCCTCAGGTCAGAAATTCCGTCGATGCGCTTATCTTTCACTAATTTAGCGATTTTTTCAATGAGCCGGGCTTTGTTCACCTGATAGGGAAGCTCCGTTACAACTATTCTCTGTCTGTTGTTGCTATGGGTTTCGATTTCCGTGACCGCACGAACGACGATCCTGCCTCTGCCTGTTCTATATGCCTCTTTTACCCCGCTATAACCGATTATGGTAGCTCCAGTAGGAAAATCAGGAGCTTTAATGATCTCTGAAAGCTCGTCGATTGTAATATCAGGATTCTCTATATACTTTATAATGCCGTTGATCACTTCGGTAAGATTATGAGGAGGGATATTCGTAGCCATGCCTACGGCGATACCCATAGACCCGTTTACCAGAAGATTCGGAAAGCGGGACGGAAGAACATCCGGTTCCATTTCATGCTCATCAAAATTCGGCTTGAAATCAACGGTATCCTTATTGATCTCCCTGAGCATTTCCATGGCTATTTTTGTGAGCCTCGCCTCGGTATAACGCATAGCTGCCGGAGGATCCCCGTCAACTGAACCAAAATTCCCGTGGCCGTCTACAAGAGGATAGCGCATTGAAAAGTCCTGCGCCATACGTACTAAACTGTCATACACAGCCGCATCGCCATGAGGGTGGAATTTACCCAAAACTTCTCCGACTGTTGTGGCGCATTTTCTGTAAGCCTTGTCCGGCGTAAAGTTAAGCAGGTTCATAGCGTAAAGGATCCTTCTATGAACCGGCTTCAGCCCATCTCTTACATCGGGAAGCGCACGATCCACAATAACGCTCATCGCATAATCAATAAAGGATTGCTTCATTTCAGCTTCGATATCGACTGGAATAATTCTGTTTGCATTTGGGTTTTCTATGTTCCCGTTTTCGGACATTTATTAATGCTTCCTTTCATTTCCATACAGTTAATTATTGTATCCATTTTTAATGCATACCTATTATATTTTAATAAACATTTTAATTAATGTCCATCAAAAAAAAGAACCTGCCTGGTTTGAGGCAGGTGACCTATCTCATTGATAGGTATGATGGAGATCGCATATTTAAACTCAGCAGACTTATTTTCAATTATAACACATGGCTAAAAATAAGTATTTTTTATTGTGCCTTTTTAAGATCGTCCCGTTTAGGTATCCGAACAATAAACTCCAGGAATTCTCCCCTGTCTATTTGAGCAGCTCTGGCATTTACTCCTGACCTTTTCATAGTATCAATAGCCTGCCTGATCGTGTTTACAAAAATTCTGATATCTTTTATCGATTTTGTCATCCGACCTTTGTAGTCTTGGGATCTTGAAGGATTACAATACTTATCCAGCGCCTTTTGCACAAGTTCTTCGGTTTTTCTGACATTGAGTCCTCTTTCACAAACTTTTTGAAGAACCTTTAACTGAATTTGCTCTTCTTCTATCTTTAACAGCGCCCTGGCATGTCTTTCAGTAAGACCGTTATCTGCCAATATCTTCTTGACCATTGGAGAAAGCCTTAGTATTCTTATTTTATTTGCTATTGTAGATTGGCTTTTCCCTATTTTTTGAGCAAGTTCCTCCTGGGTGAGACCATGCTCTTTGATCAAATTACGATACCCTTCGGCTTCTTCCATATATCCCAGATCTTCTCTTTGCAGGTTTTCAATTAATGCCATGATGGCAGAATCATCTTCCCCTACATCGACAATTATAGCCGGGATTTCCTTAAGACCAGCCATGGCAGCAGCTCTGAGACGTCTTTCACCTGCAACCAGCTCATAATGCGAGCTTGTTGTCTTTCTGACATTGATAGGCTGAATAACCCCATATTGACGGATGGATTGGCAAAGCTCATCCAAGGAAGAATGTTCGAATTTTCTTCTGGGCTGATATGGATTTGGTCTTATCAGATCAATAGAAATCATTGTAATTTTTTTATCATCCGATTTCTTATCTTCGTATTTCTTCTCTAACCCAGGAAATCTAAATTTAGTTGCAATCATAGGGCACCTTTCCTTTCATTTTCTTTAGTGTATCAGCACATTTTCTATTATTAAAAGTATTCGCCTTAGAAGTGCCCCATCCTTTTTTTATTCAAAAAATAATATCGCACAAAACTCTTATATAAAGCGAGTTTCGCCATTATTTTATTGGCTGTTTTGTCGGTTTTCCACTTTTCCTGGGATAGCTTGTCGGAGTATGTCGACATTTTTTTATCAGAATAATGCATCTTTTATTATCACTATAGGGCAGAGTAAGCTCTTTGATGTCTAAGACCTCTCCTCCCAGTATATCCAGAGCTTTTTTCGATTCTATAAGCTCATTTTTGGCATCGGGTCCTTTCATTGCAATAAACAGACCTCCTGTTTTAACAAAGGGAAGACAATACTCCAGCAGTACAGGCAGGCTTGCGACCGCTCTTGCCGCAGCCGCATCAAACTGTTCCCTATACTTTTTATCAACCCCAAAATCTTCGGCTCGTCCGTGTACAGTATAGACATCTTTTAACTCAAGCCTGTTTATGACTTCATTAAGATACTTTATTCTCTTTTCCAAAGAATCCAGCAGTGTAACCTTGATCCTGTCATTTATGATCTTGATTGGTATACCTGGGAAACCCGCCCCGGTTCCAACATCAATAAGGTTCTTCGTGTCCCCGGGTATATAAGGTATGATTGAAAGCGAGTCTAAAAAATGCTTGATCACTATGCCCTCTTCATCTGTAATAGCGGTAAGGTTGATTTTTTCATTCCATTGGACCAGCAGATCGGCATACAATGAAAACTTATCTGCCTGCTTATTTGAAATCTGTATATCGAAGCTTGCCGCTTCTTCTGTCAACATTTTTATATATCTTTCACTTAACATATTCTAACCTCTAAAATGAGTAAGAGGGACGGTCCTTCATACTCATTATTTTGATTTTTTTCTCTTCCGGCTTTCCAAATAGACCAGAAGCACCGATATATCTGCCGGTGAGACCCCTGATATTCTGGAGGCTTGTCCGAGAGACAGAGGCCTCAATGAATTCAGTTTTTGCCTCGCCTCCAGACTTAATCCGTGGATTTCGGAATAATCAATGTCATCAGGCAGCCGTCTTTCCTCCATGCGTTTAAATTGATCGATCTGATTCATCTGACGTTTAAGATAACCTTCATACTTTATATTTATAGTGACCTGTTCCAGAACTTCTTTGGAAAGATCAGCCTTTTGATCTATCTCACTCAAGTGTTCATATTCTATTTCAGGCCTCTTCAACAGGTCATAAAGCTTTATTCCGGTAACGATCCTTGCGCTGCCGTGTCTTTCCAAAAAACTGTTTATATGGTCACTGGGAGGAAGAATAGTTTCTTTCAGACGTTTTATTTCGCCTTCCACCTGATTCCTTTTTTTTAAGAACTTATTATACCTTTCATCGCTGACTAAGCCTATTTTACGGCCAATGGGGGTAAGCCTTACATCGGCATTGTCCTGCCTCAGCCATAGCCGGTATTCTGCCCTGGATGTCATCATTCGATAAGGCTCGTTGGTTCCTTTTGTCACCAGATCATCTATCAATACGCCTATATATGCCTGGGAGCGGTCTAAAATCAACGGTTCTCTGTTCTCGAGCTTCATTGATGCGTTTATACCAGCAATTAAGCCTTGAGCTGCTGCTTCCTCATAACCAGAGCTTCCGTTTATCTGTCCTGCAAAAAACAGTCCTTCAATCTCCTTATGTTCCAATGACAGCTTAAGCTGTGTTGGATTTATACAATCATACTCTATAGCATAGGCAGGCCGCATAACGACTGCATTTTCCAGGCCCGGCACAGATCTTATCATCTTAATCTGGACATCCTCAGGTAAACTGGTTGACATTCCCTGAAGATACATCTCCATCGTTCCCAGACCCATTGGCTCAACAAAAATCTGGTGACTTTCTTTATCAGCGAATTTAACGATCTTATCCTCAATCGAAGGGCAGTATCTGGGACCGATCCCTTCGATATCGCCACTGTAAAGCGGTGATCTGTGCAGGTTTTCTTGTATTATTCTGTGAGTCTCCTTTGTTGTATGTGACATGTAGCAGCTTACCTGATTCTCTTTAAGCTCGGTCGTCATGAAAGAAAAAGGAACTATCTCGTCGTCTCCGGGCTGCTCAATAAGCTTGGAAAAATCTACGCTCCGTCTGTTGATACGGGCGGGAGTACCTGTTTTAAAACGTAAAATCTCGATCCCAAGATTTTTTAAGCTGTCTGATAAGCGGTTCGCTGGAAACAAACCATCGGGGCCTCCTTCAAAGCTTGTTTCCCCTATGATTATACGGCCTTTGAGGTAAGTTCCGGTAGTCAGTATAAGAGCTTTGCAAAGATATTTGGCATTTGTGTGGACTCTTATGCCGGTTACCTTTTTTTCATCGTACAAAATTTCGGTAACTTCGGCTTGCTTAAGATCAAGGTTTTCCTGCTGTTCTAAAACAAGCTTCATATATCCGCTGTATGCCCTTCTGTCAATCTGAGCTCTCAGAGAATATACGGCAGGACCTTTTGCTCTGTTGAGAATTTTCGATTGGATAAAAGTCGCATCGGCCGAAATACCCATTTGCCCGCCTAATGCATCCAGCTCTCTTACAAGCTGCCCTTTTGCAGTTCCGCCTATATTCGGGTTGCATGGCATATTTGCTATGCTGTCCAAATTTAAGCTGAATATAGCAGTTTTATGTCCTAAACGGGCACTGGCCAACGCAGCTTCACATCCTGCATGTCCTGCTCCCACGACTATAACGTCATATTCGCCGCCAATAAAATCACTCATCTATTTTCACCTTTAAACTAATTAATACGGCATATTTTTATGGCTAAGGATCTTATTATTAAGATTCTTCGGCCATTATATGGCCTCAGGATGACAAATTCAGTTCCTTCGGCCGTTCCTTCCTCAGGATGATATGCAAGAGCGTGCATTACACGCTCCTGCATGTCACTTTCCTATACAAAATCGTGAAAAGATTGCGTTTATTACATCCTCATCGGCATAATGTCCTGTTATTTTACCAAGCTCCTCTAAAGCGGCTTTAAGATCCAATGCCACCATGTCCAGCGTCATACCTGTCTGGCTCGCTGTATATACGGCCTCCAGATATGATTTTGCTTTCTTAAGCTGGTTCTCATGCCTGGTATTTGTTATGAGCACCTGATTATCCATATCCTGTATGTTTTCTGTCGCGAATTTAAATATACGCTCTTCCAGAGCTTCGATACCTATATCCTCAGTAATGGACATAAATACAGCTTCGGGCATATTTTTCTTTAGTCTTTCTCTTTTTTCTTCTTTGATCAGATCGACTTTATTAAAACACAAAACAAAGGGCTTTCCCTCTTCCTGAACTTTTTTCAGGATAATTTCGTCTTCTTCGGTTAAAAGCGTATGGGCATCAGCCATAACAATTGCGAAATCTGCCTCGGAAATTGCTTTAACGCTCCTTTCCACTCCCTGCTGCTCAACCTTGTCTGAAGTTTCTCTCACACCGGCTGTATCTACAAGCTTGACAGGTATTCCTTTTATATTTATATATTCTTCAATGATATCCCGAGTCGTTCCCGGAATGTCCGTCACAATAGATCTGTTTTTTCTTGTCAGCCTGTTCATTAAAGAAGATTTGCCTACATTGGGTCTGCCTGCTATTACTACCTCCATGCCTTCTCTTAAAAGCTTTCCAAAGCTGAATGAATTAATAAGTTCATCAAGGATACCAATAATTTCTTTTGTTGTATTGCCTGCCTGAGCTAAGGTCACTTCCTCGGCATCGTACTCGGGGTAATCCAGATTTACTTCTATCGCGGAAAGAAGGCTTATAAGCCTTTCCCTTATATCATCAAGCTTTTTGGAAACAGAGCCTTCAAGCTGCTTTACTGCAACTTTTGATACCCTCTGAGTCCTGGCCTGAATGATATCCATTACCGCCTCGGCTTGGGAAAGATCGATTCTCCCGTTTAAAAACGCTCTTCTTGTAAACTCTCCCGGCTCAGCAGGCCTGGCACCGCTTTCATATAGAAGATTCAAAAGAGTTCTTGCGATAGTATAACCCCCGTGGCTGTTTATTTCAACGACATCCTCCCTGGTATAGGTTCTGGGGCTTTCCATCTTCGTAAGAAGAACCTCGTCTACTATATCTCCTGTTTTGGGGGATATGATCTTGCCATATTGAATTGTATGGGATTCTTGCTCCTGGACCGTGGATTTTCCTTTAAAAATAACGTCGGCTATTAAGAAAGCCTGTGGCCCGCTCAGCCTTATGACGGTTATTCCGGAATTACCTACGGCTGTAGAAATCCCTGCTATCGTATCATTAATCATAGCTACACCTTGGCAAATTTTGTGATTAAAAAAGGACTATCTCAAAATCGCCTTCACTGATGTGAAAAATCTTATTCAAAGCGGCATATAATAGCCCTTTTTGAAGATTCTTCGGCTATTTCGAGACAGCCCCTCATTTCTTATACTCAATAAGACCTTCCGCCGCTCTGTTTGTAGCGGACAACCACCTTTCGGTTCGGCTCTTCTCCGACACTCTGCGTGTCAACATACTTATGGTTCTGCAAAGTTGAATGAATTATCCTTCTTTCATAAGGATTCATTGGTTCAAGTGTCAAACTCTTTTTATATCTGGTTACTTTGTCTGCTACTCTGTTTGCCAGCCTTATAAGAGTGTCCTCTCTCTTTTGTCTGTAATCTGCTACGTCCAGTATGATACGCGTATATTCACTCGATTTGCGATTAACGACAAGACTCAGCAGGTATTGCAGTGAATCCAGCGTTTCGCCTCTTCTTCCGATCACGATACCGATATCTTCTCCTGTAAGGCGTATCGTAACTTGATCATCCTCATGGATGATATCAAGATTTGCAGTAATCTCCATCTTCTCAAAAATCGGCCGCAGGAAATCCACTATAATATCATCTACCCCTGGCTTTTGAGTTACTTTTACAACTGCATTCTTATTCCCTATGATTCCGAGTAAACCTTTGTTTCCTTCATTTATAATCTCTACGTCAACATTTTCAATGTCTGTTTCTAGTTCTTCACATGCAAGTCTGACAGCTTCATCAACTGTCTTAGCTTCTTTTGTTATTGACTTTAGCAACCTTTTTCCCCTCCTTTTCGGCATTACCGTCCTTCTTAAAATACTTATTCATTATTTTTTGCTGGACAAAGGATAATATATTGTTCAAAGTCCAGTAAACAGACAATCCGCAAGGAGTACTCAATCCTATTGAAAGGGTCATAATGGGGCTAATCCATAACATTCCTTTTCCAGCACAGCCTGCATTAGCTTGTTTACCGTCTTTTCCCTTCTGCTGTTGTTGAGGCATCATTTGTGAAGTAGTTAAAAATGTTGTTGTTACTGCTATTAAAAGTATTATAAGCGGCGGAATAAAGGTACCTGGGCTTTCGAATATTCTCCGGCTGATTTCGGGCTTAACACCCAGATTAAAAATATTAAATACTCTAAGGTCAAAATCCTTCAATACCTGTTTGGAATCATCCGAAAGATAAGGACTATTATCTATGATTTCCTGTTTTCTATTAATAATATCCAGAATTTTGATTTCGACATATGGATCTTTTTTTGTTATTTCTTTATAAAGATCCTGAAGGTATTTATCTTCTAACTTCTCAGTATCGGGATCTTTTATTTCAAGTTCTGTTTTGATATTTGGCAAATCTCCGTTTTTTATCGAAACAATAGCCATATGGCTGACTGCTCTGGCCGGGAGATCAAGCATATAAGACATAGGCATCCTGATAACATAGAAGAGAGCCAGGATAATAGGCATCTGTATCAAGAGAGGAAGACATCCGGAAGTAGGATTGTAACCTTTTTCCTGATAAAACTTCATCTGTTCTTCCTGCAGCTTCTCCTTATCGTTTTTATACCTTTCCTGAATCCTCTGAAGCTCGGGCTGAAGCTCCTGCATCAGCTGCGTTGATTTCATTTGCTTGATAGACAACGGCAAAAGTATCAATTTATAGACTATTGTAAAGAAAACAAGCGAAAGCGCATAATTGTGAAAACCGATAGTATTATAAATAAAATACATCAACTTTCCAAATAACGCACCTATAGCACTCAGTATCCCCATATATTCTTCCTCCGATTTACTACTTTACAGGATCATACCCTCCGGGATGGAAGGGATGACATTTAAATATCCTAATTATGGTTAAATAAGTACCTTTAAAAGCACCATATTTAATTACTGCATCCATGGCATATTGGGAGCATGTGGGATAAAATCTGCATGAAGGCTTACCCTTAAGCGGTGATAAGAATCTTCTATAAAATTTGATAATCGCTAAAAACACTTTTTTAAACATTGGTTTCCCTATCTATAAGACCTAACTTATGAAAAAGATATCTTAGTTCTCTACCTACAATGTCCAGAGTAGCGTTATCTTTAAACTTCCTTGCTACTATTACCACATCGAAGCCTTTCTCCAAATGATCATACAGAAGTCTTGAATTTTCTCTTATCAGTCTTCTCAACCTGTTTCTTTTAACTGCGTTGCCAACCTTCTTGCTGGTTGTGATACCAAGCCTGGTTATAGAAAGATTATTCTGAAGAACATATATAACCAATAAAGCAGACGCGGCATATTTTCCCCTGCTATATACCCTTTGGAATTCTTTGTTTTTTGTTAATACAGGCAGTTTGCTCATCTTAAATTCTACAATTCTACTCTGTTATGTTTTTGACAAAATTTTACCCCATAACACTCTCGATTATTTTATACAATAGAAGAAAAGACCAATAAAATGGTCTTTATGCAGTTAACGTCTTTCTGCCTTTCAATCTTCTTCTTCTTAACACTTTTCTTCCGCTGGAAGTCTTCATTCTTTTTCTGAAGCCATGTTCTTTTTTGCGTTGTCTCTTCTTTGGCTGATAGGTACGAATCATATATCGGACACCTCCGTTCAGTGTGTTGTTATCACAATGTTCAAATTTCTATTTATATGGACACCAGCAAATATTATATAACCTTATATGCCTATTAGTCAAGGAAAAGTGAAAATTCGGTGTAGTATTTTTACATATATAATACGTTTTGTAAAGAATCGCTCTTAACTGTTTATTTTTTGGGAGGCTGACTACATTCAGCATTTTATTCCTTCCGCACAAATAATGCTTATTCTACATAGTTATACACTCTTCATTCTGATCAACGAAACATAAATTTCAAAGGCGATAGTTTCTGTTGAATCCAACTTTGAAGTTTGATATATTTAATAATACGGTCAGGAAAACAAATGGAGGAATTTCACATGGCATCTGATATTAATGAAACATGGTCGGCGGTTATGAAGCTGCTTGAAGAAGAATTAACAAGCGTAAGCTTTTCAACTTGGATAGAAACCATAGTACCTGTCTCTTTAAATAAAAACAGTATTGTCCTGGAAGTGCCTTCTGAATTCAACCTCGGTATTATAAAGTCAAGGTATAAAGATTTACTTCAAAATGCTATAAAGATTGTTACAAACAGAAATTTGGATATTGAATTGTTTGTAAAGTCTGGTGAAGGGCTTGTAAAAAAAGAAGTTAGCCCGGAAGAAAGCACTGCTATTTTATCTATATTGAATCCAAAGTATACATTTAATACATTTGTAAAGGGAAATGGGAACCAACTGGCCCATGCTGCTGCCCTTGCTGTTGCTGAGGCTCCGGCAACAGCGTATAACCCTCTTTTTATATACGGAGGAGTGGGTCTTGGAAAGACACATTTAATGCACGCAATCGGGCATTATGTATTGGAGCAGAACAATGACTCGAGGGTTCTTTATACTTCATCAGAAAAATTTACAAATGAGCTCATCAACGCAATAAAAGATGACAGAAATGAGGAATTCCGCAACAAATACAGAAATATCGATGTTTTGTTGATTGATGATATTCAATTTATAGGAGGAAAAGAAAGAACCCAGGAAGAATTTTTCCACACTTTTAATGCTCTTTATGAGCTTAACAAGCAAATAGTGATATCAAGCGACAAGCCACCAAAAGAAATCCTTACATTGGAGGAACGTTTGCGTTCCAGGTTTGAATGGGGGTTGATAGCTGACATACAGGCACCAGATACCGAAACCAGAATTGCCATATTGCGCAAAAAATCTCAGCTTGAGAGATACGATATACCTAATGAGGTACTGGTTTATATCGCAAATAATATTGAGTCGAACATCAGAGAATTGGAAGGAGCGCTTAACAGAGTAATCGCATATGCTTCTCTTACAGGAAGCCCCATTACGCTGGAGCTTGCACAGGATTGTCTGAAACAGATCCTGGCAGGCATATCTGTAGCAAATATCAACCATACAACAATAATGAAGGTCGTTTCACGATATTATGACATTTCTCCCGAACAACTGGTCACACAAAAAAGGTCGAGAGATATCTCGTTCCCAAGGCAGGTTGCTATGTATCTCTGCAGGGAACTTACAGGAATGTCCCTGCCAAAGATCGGCCAGGTTTTTGGAGGCAGAGATCATACGACAGTTATGCACGCTTGTGACAAAATACAGGATGAAATGGAAAAAAGCGCTGAACTGAGACGTGCTGTTATTGAAATAAAAAGAAATATAACAGGAAAGCAATAATTTTGAATTTTTACAGTAAAAATCTAAAACATATCCCCAAAAAATGTGGATATGTGGAATGATAAATGTGTATAAAAATGTCCATTTTTTAATAACAATGAAATACGATAAAAAACACTTATTTATCAACAGTTTTATTAACAGCCGAAAATACTATGTATAAACAGCCAGATACACTTTTCAACATAATTCACAGTACTTATTACTACTACGACTATAAATAATATAAAATAAATAATAAGGAGATAAGCAAAATGAAAGTTATTATTCTTAAACAAAACCTGCTTGAAGCGATAAATATAGTACAAAAAGCCATTATGGCAAAAGCTACTCTTCCTATATTGGAAGGAATTTTCATAGAAGCAGACGATAAATTGAAACTTGTAGGTAATAATTTTGATCTGTCTATAGAATATAATATTTCAGCCGACATAATGGAAAAAGGATCAATTGTAGTAAACAGCAGAATTTTTGGAGATATTATAAGAAAACTTCCTGATGCTCCTGTTTTGATAGAAGTATTCGAAGGAAATAAAGTAAAAATCGAATGCTTGAATTCATATTTTGAAATAAAGGGAATGGAATCTGATTCTTATCCACTGCCTCCTATGGTTGAAAAAGAAATTTCATTTACGATAAGTCAGGGAGCTTTAAAAGAACTTATCCGTCAAACGATATTTGCTGTTGGAACCGATGAGAATCGAAAGATTATGACAGGCTGTCTGATTGAAGTAGAAAACAAAGAAATTAAGATTGCCGCCTTAGATGGATTCAGAATGGCGGTAAGTAATTCGATAATAAAAGAGGATGTCAGTTTTAAAGTAGTTGTTCCAGGTAAGAATATGAATGAAATATTAAGGATTTTGGAAACAAACGATGATCCTGTGACGATCGCTTTATCCGGAAATTTGATTTCGTTTATTTTCGAAGAATGCAAAATTTCATCAAATGTACTTGATGGAGAGTTTATGAATTACAGAAGCTATATACCTTCACAGTTTGAAACGGTTATTACAATCAATACGAAAGAATTCACTGAAAGCCTTGAACGAGCTTCATTGATCACAAGCGAAGATAAAAGGTATCCTGTTAAATTTAATATAAATGATGAAGAAATGATTGTATCGTCTGCGGCTGATATAGGTATGTCAAAGGAGCAGATCAAAATTGAAAATACAGGTTTGCCTCTGCTGATAGGTTTTAATCCCAGATATTTTATTGATGCATTGAAGGTAATATCTGATGAAAATATTAAAATATCCTTTACATCTTCAATTGGTCCCTGCATAGTGACCGCAGTGGATCATGACAGATACCTATATCTTATTTTACCTGTCCGGATAAAAAATAATTGAAGAGGCAATACGGGCAAATGAATGAAATCCATTTGAAAGAAATCAAAATCAATACTGAATATATAAAACTGGATCAATTTCTGAAGTTCTCTGATTTAGTAGGAAGCGGAGGAGAGGCCAGATTTTATATTGCCCAAAACACTATTTATGTAAATGACGAAAGAGAAACCAGAAGGGGAAGAAAACTTTTTAACGGCGATATTATAAGTATAAATAATGAAGATTATATAATAGTTCAAAATGGTGAACAGAAGTGACTATACAAGATTTGGAGTTAATAAATTTCAGGAATTATGAAAAGCAGAAGATTTCATTTGGTAATGGAATTAACATATTGTATGGTCAAAATGCCCAGGGAAAAACGAATATACTGGAAGCTCTGTATATAGCCTCCACGGGAAAATCACACAGAACAAACAACTATCATGACCTTATAAAGTATAACTGCAGCGGTTTCGAGCTTTGTCTGAATAGTTTTGTAAACAGCAGAGAAAACAAAATTAGAATAAAATATTCAAAAGAAAAGGGCAGATTTTTAGAAATAAACGGGATAAAAAGAGATAAAATTTCGGATATATTAGGTACGCTCAATATGATACTCTTTTCTCCTGAAACGCTTGATGTGGTAAAAGGTTCGCCCGCCATAAGAAGAAAGTTTTTAGATATACTATTATGCCAGACCGACAGACAATATCTTTATGTATTAAAAAGATACAACAAATTAATAAAAAATAAAGCTGCAGCTTTGAAGAAAGGAAAAAATGAAAAAAAATATGAAGATATTATTCCGGTATGGAATGAACATATTGCAGTATTGGGTTCAAAAATAGCATATTTAAGAATGAACGCCATAAAAAAGCTGGATGGCTTTATGAAAAAAGAAATGAACAGTATAACATCCGGAATGGAGACTTCTTCATTGCAATATAAGACATATTGCGAGTTTGATGAAGAAACAGATGAAGAGTATTTCAAAGAACAGCTTGCTGATAAGTTAAAAAAAGGGATAGATAAAGAGATAAGCATTTCCCAATGCGTCTACGGTCCCCACAGGGATGACTTTGAAATATTGTTGAACAATTTAAATTCAAGACAGTTCTGTTCTCAGGGACAGCAGCGAACATTGGCGTTATCACTTATTCTGGCAGAGCTTTTTTTTACCGAGGGAATAAAGGGGGAAAAACCTGTATTATTATTGGATGATGTTTTGTCAGAGCTGGATATTAAAAGACAGAAATACCTTCTTAGAGGTTTATCGGATGTGCAGACGATCATAACAACTACAGACGAGCTGCCTTTTACAAATTTGAAAGAAAAGGATATAAAGAGGTTTTTGATTAAAGAAGGGACAGTATATGATGACGGAAATATATAAAGTTGACCATAATTAAAAACTGGACTAAAATAATTCTAGTATAAAATTCATTTAATTGGTTTTTAAGCTGAAAAGAGGTGAAGTTGGGCAAATGCCTGACAAAATGTGTTTTTGCATATCGGTGAAGAAATAATTGTCTTTTTAAATGACATACTGGCCATAATGGATATTGAAAGAACTACGACCTCTAATAATACAAGAGAGTTCTTAAAGAGTTGTGAAGAAAAAGGAATGATCGTAACAGTAGGCAGGGACATTCCAAAGTCATTTATAATAACGGTAAACAAAGACAAACAGACTGTATACCTGTCACCAATCTCTTCAGCAACACTAAAAAAGAGAATCATGAAACAGACCCGAGATGATAGATACCTTAACAATCATCTCAAACAAAAATTTAAAAGAAATAAATGAAAAAGTACAGCAGAAGACTCGTTATAGGAGGAAGAAACATAAATGGCTGATAATAAAAATAATATAGGTTACAATGAGGAACAAATTCAAGTATTAGAAGGATTGGAAGCGGTAAGAAAAAGACCGGGTATGTATATAGGCAGCACATCATCAAGAGGCCTTCACCACCTTGTTTTTGAGATCGTTGACAACAGCATAGATGAATCACTGGCAGGATATTGTGATCAGATACATGTAATAATCAACGAAGATAACAGTATTACAGTATATGACAATGGCCGCGGCATTCCGACGGGGATTCATCCAAAGCTACAAATACCTACGATGCAGGTTGTACACACCGTTTTGCATGCGGGTGGAAAATTCGGCGGAGAAGGTTATAAAGTATCCGGGGGCCTGCACGGTGTAGGCGCTTCAGTAGTTAATGCACTTTCAGAATGGATGGAAGTTGAGGTTTTAAGAGACGGAAAGATTTATAAGCAGAGATATGAACGCGGTGTTCCTGTAACCGATGTTGAAATCGTCGGTGAGTGTCAGGAAGACTGTACTGGTACAAAAACCGTATTCAAACCTGATTCCGAAATTTTTGAAGAAACAGTATATGATTTTGATATTCTTCTTAAGCGCTTCCGTGAGATGGCTTTTTTGAATCGATTCATAACAATCAATCTCATAGATAAAAGAGAGGAAGTTGAAAATAAAGTTGTTCTCCATTATGAGGGAGGAATAAGTTCTTTTGTTGAATACATTAATAGAAACAAAGTAAGTATACATCCGCAGGTTATTTATTTTTCCGCTAAAAAGGATGATATTGAGCTGGAAATTGCAATGCAGTATACTGATTCATTCAATGAAAATGTATACGGCTATGCTAATAACATTTCAACAACTGAGGGCGGTACTCACATCACAGGGTTTAAAACAGCAATAACAAAAGTAGTGAACGACTATGCCAGAAAGACCAATCAATTGAAAGAGAGTGATAAAAATCTATCGGGTGAGGATGTGAGAGAGGGACTTACGGCAATTATCAGCGTAAAGCTTAATGATCCACAATTTGAAGGCCAGACCAAAACAAAGCTTGGGAACGCTGAGATAAGGTCTTTTACCGAATCAGAAGTAACTGAGAAGTTATCATATATATTAGAAGAAAATCCAAAAATAGCAAAGATAATTATAGAGAAGACGCTATTATCATTCAGAGCAAGGGAAGCTGCGAGAAAAGCAAGAGAATTGACAAAGAGAAAATCTGTTCTTGAGTCTACTTCCTTACCTGGTAAACTGGCAGATTGTTCCGAGAAGGACGCTTCTAAATGTGAGATATTTATAGTTGAGGGCGATTCTGCAGGAGGCAGCGCAAAGCAGGGCAGAGATCGCAGATTTCAGGCAATCCTTCCTTTATGGGGAAAAATGTTGAATGTCGAGAAATCAAGAGAAGATAAAGTAATAGGTAATGAAAAACTAAGTCCTGTAATTACTGCTTTAGGCACAAGTATCGGGGAGGATTTTGATCTTTCTAAGCTTCGCTACCATAAGGTCATTATAATGGCCGATGCAGATGTTGACGGATCTCATATCAGAACTCTTCTCTTAACCTTCTTCTACAGATATATGAAGCCATTGGTTGAAAATGGGCATATATATATAGCGCAGCCTCCTTTGTTTAAGGTAAAGAAAGGAAAGGAAGAGCATTACGTATATAATGAAAGAGAGCTTACCAAGCTTTTTAAAGAGAAAAATTGGAGCAGAGAAGATAACAGTATTACATTGCAAAGATTCAAAGGTCTGGGTGAGATGAATTCAGATCAGCTTTGGGAAACAACGATGAATCCTGAAACAAGACAAATTCTGAAAGTGGAAGTAGATGACCCTATAATAACAGATGAAATTTTGACAACACTGATGGGCGAAAAAGTAGAGCCCAGAAGAGAGTTTATACAAAAACATGCCAGACTTGTAAGCAACCTGGATATTTAACATGTAAATGATTGCATGAAATAAATAATCGCAAGAAGAGGCCATGCCTCTTTCTTTTTACAGAAAATCAATACAACTTAATTTTTTACAAAGATATAGTTAATAAAACTATTACACGTGAAAAGTTACACGCTCCACAATTGTTTCACGTGAAACACAATTTAATTACTGTGATAAAAAAGGAGCAATATGATATTCAGGCAAGCGGAGAATAAAGATATAGACCGTATATTTGAAATAATAAAACAGGCACAAGAATACCTCAGACAAAAAGGTATTGACCAATGGCAGGATAACTATCCGAATTTGGATATTATAAAAAATGATATTGAAAACAAAGAATGTTATGTTCTTCAAATCAATGACGATATCATTGCCACAGTTGTTTTATCCTTCAAGGGTGAAAAATCGTATAATAAGATATTTGAAGGGAAATGGATCTTGGACAAGCCATATGCTGTGATCCATAGGATAGCTGTTGATAATAAATATAAAGGAATGAGATTTTCATCAGTTATAATGAAGCATATAGAAAATATCTGCTTGGAAAAGAACATATACAGCATCAGAGTTGACACTCATCAGGATAATGAATCAATGGTCAAAATGTTAAACAATAATGGTTTTACATATTGCGGAATAATATATCTTGAGTCGGGCAGCAGAAGGATTGCTTTCGAAAAAAATTTGAGTATATGAATTGAGGAAAATATGCAAAACGAGAAAGAATTTATTTATGAAATAAAGCCGGATGTCTCTGAGATCAATGAAAACAATTGTTTAAAGCCATATGCATACCAAAGCCTGTTTGGTGAGCTGGTCGAAAGACATCTGAATAAAATGTACCTTAACGTTGATATAACCATGAAATATAATTTAGCTTGGGTACTTATTTCATTATCGTTGGAATTGATGAAACCTGTTATCGGATGTAAAAGTATGTTTGCACAAACATGGTATTCACAAAGAAAAGGACCCTTTTTCCGAAGAGAGTTCGTTTTCAGGGATGAACACTCTGATCTGGTCTTTCACGGATCTTCATTTTCAGTGTTGATGGATCTTGAGAACAGAACTATTTACAGAAAGAAGGAAACACCATTTGAATTAAACCAGGCAATAGAAGAATTCACAATAGAAGCAGCTCCAACATTCAAAACGGATTTAACATTTACGAAAATTGATGAAAGAAAGGTGTATAACAGCTTTATTGATTGCCTTGGCCATGTCAACAATACCAGATATGGCGAATTTGCATACGATGCCTTAGACGAAGAAGAAAAAAATAACCTTGATAAGATAAAAAGATATGATATGTTTTTTCTGTCTGAGTTAAGAAATAATGATACTTTTTCGGTACTCAAAGCTAAAGACGATAAAAACATAGTTATTCGCGGGATAAATAATGATACAGAGAATATTTCTTTTGATATAATCATGAAAGTATAGTTTAATCATAGTTGATATGATAAAATGATTATACTTACGTGAATAACAGTTTAGTTAAAAAGCTTCGCGTTTACAATTGTTTCACGTGAAACATTAATTAAACTGTTGAACATATAAAAAAGCGGGATTTTATAAATCTTAATTGTTATTAATTTATTTATTGTATGAATGGGGTGCTCAGATGGCTAAGATTATCGCTATTGCCAATCAAAAAGGCGGTGTGGGTAAAACTACGACAGCCGTAAACTTAAGTGCCTGCCTTGCAGTAAAAAACAAAAAAGTACTTGTTATTGATATAGATCCGCAGGGAAATACAACAAGTGGCCTTGGTGTTGATAAAAATTCAATAACGAGTTCGATCTATGATACGATAATAAATGAACTGCCTATAGAAGACACCCTGATTGAAACTCAAATAAACGGTCTATATCTGTCCCCGTCTAATATAAATTTAGCAGGTGCCGAAGTGGAGCTTGTGTCGGTCTTTTCAAGAGAGACAAGATTAAAGTATGCGCTTGAAGAAGTAAAAGACAAATATGATTTTATCATTATTGATTGTCCTCCTTCACTGGGCCTTCTTACGATTAATTCCCTGACAGCAGCCAACACCATATTAGTTCCTATTCAATGTGAATATTATGCTCTTGAGGGGTTAAGCCAGTTGATGAACACAGTAAAAATCGTTCAAAAGCATCTTAATAAAACGTTAAGAGTAGAGGGCGTAGTTTTGACAATGTTTGACGGGCGAACGAATTTATCTATCCAGGTCGTTGAAGAGGTAAAAAAATACTTTGGAAATAAAGTCTACCGTACTATAATACCCAGAAATGTACGGCTTAGCGAGGCTCCGAGCTATGGCCTCCCAATCATTCTATATGATAATAAGTCCAGAGGTGCGGAGTGCTATATGGAGTTAGCTGAAGAAGTTATATTGAGTTCGGAGGAAATATGAAATGAAGAAGGGGTTAGGCAAGGGGCTGGGGGCCCTTATCAGCTCTGCCAATGCGCTTGAAGAAGCGAGAAACAGTGTTTTGGAAATAAAAATTAATGATATCGATCCAAACAGCCGTCAGCCAAGGAAGACCTTTGATCAGGAGCGTCTGGAAGCTTTAGCTGATTCCATTAAGGAACACGGTGTAGTTCAGCCTATCATTGTCAAGACAGAGGGATCGAGATATGTGATCGTAGCAGGTGAAAGAAGGTGGCGGGCAGCAAAGCTTGCAGGGCTGAAAACAATACCTGCGATCGTAAAAGACATATCATCGCGCGAGGTAATGGAAATAGCCTTGATCGAAAATCTTCAGCGGGAAGATTTAAATCCGGTGGAAGAAGCTGAGGCCTACCAAAAGCTGATCGAAGAGTATTCACTTACTCAGGAAGAAGTCGCAAAAATCGTGGGTAAGAGCCGTGTGGCTATAGCTAATTCGGTCAGGCTTCTTAATCTGTCCAGTGAAATAAAAGACATGATTGTCGACGGCAGACTAACCAGCGGCCATGCCCGTACTTTGATTACTATTTCCGATAAAGAAAAACAAAAAAGTCTGGCGAACCGTATAGTTGAAAAAGGTTTAAATGTAAGAGAGGCTGAAAAGCTTGCCTCTCTTGAGGGAAAAAAACAAAAGAAAAATCAAAAACAAAAAGCAGTTAATAAAATAACGGCTGAGATGTATAGTCTGGAGGAAAAATTAAGATCGGCATATGGAACCAAGGTCAGTATATTTAGAAGTAAAGAAAAGGGAAAAATTACAATCGAGTATTATTCAAAAGAAGAATTTGACAGAATTATAGACATAATGCTAAATAATGTTAATTAATGCTTTTGCTTATTTTTTACCAGAATTGCTTTTCTTGCAGCAAGTAATGTATTATCCTATTGAATTATATAACCGTCTTAAAATTTAAAACAGAGCGGTCAAAATCGAAAGTCAAAAGGAATGATAAAAGGAGGTGTCATATTTCATGCCCTGAATATCAAAGTGTGTTTTTTATCGGGGTATGGATATCGTATGGAGGAATTGATATATATAGGTGCGGGATTATCTGTTCTTTGTTTTTTACTTATTGTGTTTGATCATATCAGGTTAAGCAGAATGATAAAAAAATACAAATCGCTTTTAAAAGGATTAAGTGAAAAAAACATTGAAGATTTGATGATCTCCTATTCAAATGAAATGGATATAATTAAAAAAGAGATAAACGGACAAATTGAAAACAGAATTGCCAATATTGAGGATAAAATGCCCGCTTGTCTTAGAAATGTAGGTTTAGTAACATATAACGCCTTTGAAAATGTAGGGAACAATATGAGTTTTTCTTTTGCAGCCCTTAATGATAAAAAAGACGGAGTTGTGATAACAGGTATTTATACAAGGGAAAACTCTTATGTGTATGCCAAGGAGATTATAAACGGCCAGCCTTCAAAAGAGCTTTCCAAAGAGGAAAAGGAAGCACTAAACAAAGCATTGACTACAAACTAAATAAATATGGCTAATTTAAAGGGAGGATTAATTTATATGCTTGATATTCAAAGAATCAGAAACAATCCTGAAGAAGTCAGGAAGGCTCTGCAAAAAAGACTTTATGATGTGGATTTTTCAGAGCTGTTATCATGGGATCAGAAACGAAGAAGTATAATAATTGAGTCCGAGGAATTGAAGGCAAAAAGAAATAAGGTTTCGAATGAGATCCCCGTACTGATTAAGCAAGGAACAGATGTTTCTCAGCTTAAAGCCGATATGAAGGATATTGGCGAGAGTATTAAAAAAATGGACAGTGAGCTTAAGGATATAGAGAAAAAAATAAATGATTTTCTTGCTGAACTTCCCAATATTCCGGCCGAAGACGTAATTGCCGGCGGAAAAGAAAACAATGAAGTTGTTCGTACGTTTGGAAAGAAGCCGGAGTTTTCCTTTTCTCCAAAAAATCACGTGGATTTGGTTACCTCATTAGGTCTGATTGATTATGAAAGAGGCGTAAAAATAGGCGGTAACGGATTTTGGGTTTATACAGGAGATGGGGCTCTTCTGGAGTGGGCACTTTTGAATTACTTTATTGAAGAGCATGTAAATGATGGGTATCAGTTTTTGCTTCCGCCTCATATATTGACTTATCAATGCGGCTTTACAGCGGGACAATTCCCTAAGTTTGCCGAGGACGTGTTTAAGGTAGAAGCCGGCGAAGTAAACGATAGAATGCAATTCATTCTTCCTACAGCCGAAACAGCTCTTGTTAACTATCATCGTGATGAAATATTTAATGAAGAAGATCTTCCTAAAAAATATTTCGCATATACACCATGTTACCGCAAGGAAGCGGGAAGCTATCGTGCAGAGGAAAGAGGAATGATACGTGGACATCAGTTCAATAAGGTCGAAATGTTCCAGTACACACTTCCCGAGCAATCAGAAGCTGCCCTGGATGAACTGGTAGGTAAGGCCGAAAGACTTGTTCAGGGCCTGGGACTTCATCACAGGGTCAGTAAGCTTGCTGCCCAGGACTGCAGCGCAAGTATGGGAAAAACTTATGATATTGAGATCTGGATCCCAAGTATGAATGACTATAAAGAGGTAAGTTCATGCTCTAATGCATATGATTATCAGGCAAGAAGAGGAAATATAAGATTCAGACGCAAGGAAGGCAAAAAAACAGAACTGGTACACACCTTAAATGCATCAGGTCTTGCTACCAGCAGGATCCTTCCTGCATTGGCCGAGCAGTACCAGCAGGAAGATGGAAGCATCATCATTCCAGAAGTTCTTAGAAAGTGGATGGGCGGCAGAGACATACTATATCCAAAGAAAAAGTAAAAATATTAAAAGAAAAGAGCAAGTAATTTTATTGACAATATGCAGCAAATGCTGCATATTGTTTTATTAAATTAGCTTGGTAATAAAGGCTTTGTTAAAAGCTGGTTCCCAAGAATCTCGTCACTTTAGTAATGAGAGGTTCAAGATGGGTAGATCAACCTGGTTCAGGTCTTATCATCCGGCTCGTCAACAGGTAAGTCCTGGGACTGTTTGCATTTTAGATGGCTCCTGTTGCCTTTTGGATCTACAATTACAACATTTTCAAGGGTTGACCTTAAGCTTTGCTTAAAGTCAGCAATATATTGTTTTCTAAGCATCTGCTGCTCTAATTTTTCTTCTTCGGTGAGGCCCGTGCATTTTGCTTTTCTCGCCAGTTCATTTATTCTGTCTATATCGCATTTATCCATCACAACTTCTCCAAATCAAATAATAAATTTATTATACGACATAGATATATTATTCCGCAAATGAGTATAGGGGACGGTCCTTCTTACTCATTTTGCTTAAAAAATAAATGGGGACATTCCGTCGCAGGGTGGGCTACTCTCTACTCTCTCTGCCATTCTGAACGAAGCGACAGCGAAGTGAAGAATCTACAAAAATCCTTCGCTTCGCTTATGAGTATAGGGGACGGTCCTTCTTACTCATTTTGCTTAAAAAATGAATGGGGACATTCCGTCGCAGGGTGGGCTACTCTCTACCCCCTCTCTGTCATTCTGAACGAAGCGACAGCGAAGTGAAGAATCTACAAAAATCCTTCGCTTCGCTTAGGATGACCAGTAATAGCCCAGCACTAAGGGTGGCTACTGATTCTAAAAATGAGTAAAAAGGACCGTCCCCTATACTCAGATCCATAGCAATTGTAAATGTCTGAACCAAATCAATGGCGGAACGCAGTCCAATGCGCCCCTTATAATATATTTCTCTTCTTTTGTTTTTGAGAAATATTCCTTAGTTACTGATACATAATTGA
>JAAYNO010000022.1 GCA_012520855.1 Clostridiaceae bacterium
CACATTACTCAAAATGAGTAATAAGGACCGTCCCCGATACTCATTTTCCTGCGGCTTTCATTACCATATTCTGATGCTCCTGTATATAAACCTTTGATGTTGATGAACTGTGGGATGTGCTGTTTTTCATGTATAAATCAAAATGACCGTTAACGCCGTTCTCTATTGTATCGATCCCATGGGGCATTCCCGACAGAGACGCTGCGATATTGATGCCGTTATGATATACTACAACAGCTCTGGGAGACCACTTCCATGTGCCGTATAACGATTTCATAATATTTGTATCGGTAGCTGTCAAAGGCTCAATATCCGCATGATTATATCCTCCGATCATTTTTGCCTTAAACTGCTTTCCCGTGTCCACATCAACGATTGTGAACGTATCTCCTCTCTCCAGCAAATACTGGCCCTCCAGGTTCCAATCGATATCTGTTCCCCGGCGCTGCGGAGCTTTGTCCTCCCCGGGAGTAACAGTGTATACCCTTGGAGCATAACCGGAAATAGCTATTCTGTCTCCGGCGTAGAACCACTCATCGGCATCCATATAGTTGTATTTCATGATCTGCTGAGCCGGCACTCCGAACTTCTTTGAAATGGATGTGGCTGTATCGCCCGGCTGAACTATATATGTTACATCAGGCCATTTGGTATTATTTGCGGGAGGTTTTTCCGGTGCGGGAGCTGTGCCTGCCGTTCCCGGTATAATAAGCGTCTGGCCTGGATATATCAAATCTCCGGTAAGATTGTTCGCCTTTTTGAGATTATCGATCGAAACTCCGAATCTGTTCGATATTTTCCAGAGGGAATCGCCTGCGACAACAGTATAGCTATTTGTCTTCTTTGCCGAAGGGCTAGAAACATTTACTGTTTGTGTGGATGTATTAAGCTCCACATCATATCCGAGGTTTTCGGCGATAAACCTTAAGGGAGCATATGTGACACCTTCGATTACAATGGATGCCGGCATTTTCTTTTGTATTCCGTTGACTCTGGCAAGACTCGATCCCCGGACAAAGGCGATCATGTTATCGTTCTTATTGATCCCTACCGAGTTGGATGTATTATTCCACCAGACGCTTCCGCCTATTGCCTTCCCCAAATCATACAGCGGAACATATGTCGTATTGTTATATATAAACGGAGGCTTGCTGAAGCTTTGCAGGCTTCCGTTAACAGCGACCCTGATATTGTAGTTATACATACTTTGGGTGCTTGTTATGCTTGAAGTCGGAGACTCTGCGGCATGGGCAGTTATTGGAGCTGCCAGCATAAATGAAGATAAAAGAACTGTCCCAGCCATTATTTTAACCATATTGATCTTGATATTTGGGAACTTCTCTCTGATATAATCAATTATATTATTGTTTAATCGCCTTTTGTTATCCTCATCTATATTGCCGAATTCATTGGCGAACTCTACATCATTCATATTTGTGTCAATATAAAGGATAAGATCATAACCTTTATCTGTTTCAATCAATTTATAGCTCCTGAATAGATCCAAAAAAAACTACCCCTTTCACTTATGTTTTGTGATAGAGGTAGTATCTGCAATAATCATGAAAATATGATTTGTTCAAGTTTATGGTCATCATCGTTCATAATAAGTGTATCCCCGAAGACCGTTATCATATGCCTGCATGATCTCTTTCCTCTCACTTGCACTTATAAGGCCTTCGCTTATGGCTTTTTCAGCCTTCTTTCTAAAGCTTTCAAGCATGAGCCTTGGATCAAATTCAACATATGACAGGACGTCCGAAACGCTGTCCCCATGTATCTCCTTCACAAAATCATAATGACCGTCAGGATGTATCCTTATGCTGACCACATTAGTATCTCCAAACAGATTGTGTAAATCACCCAGAGTTTCCTGGTAAGCGCCGACAAGGAAAATGCCCAAATAGTAGTCGTCACCGTTTTTTATATCATGGACGGGTAAAGTGTGACGTACATCATGTAAATCGATAAACTTGTCAATCTTTCCGTCACAATCGCATGTTATATCAGCTAAAACAGCATTCCTTCCTGGCATCTCCAGCAGCCTGTGCAAAGGCATTATGGGAAACAATTGATCTATTGCCCAGCTATCAGGTATGGACTGGAATACCGAAAAATTGCAATAGTAAATATCTGCTATAGCGCTTTCAATATCCTCAAGCTCAGGTGGAGCATGCTTTAACTTTATTTTATTCTTCGCGATCTGATGTATGATATTCCAGAATATCTTTTCGGAAAAAGCTCTTTGCCTTAAGCTTATTTTACCGTGTTTAAACATATCCCGTATTTCATCGCGATAATAGAGTGCGTCGTTATAGCACTCCTGTATATTTTTCAGGGTTATGCTCTTATAGACATCATATAGGTTTTTGACCTGTTCCGGGGTGTCGTCATCAAGTTTTTCCGGCAACTCGTATTCCATAAATTTCTCAACATCCAGAACATTGAACAAAAGGACCGAGTAATACGCAACCGTGGTCCTGCCCGATTCGGTTATTATGATGGGATGAGGTACTTCTGCCGGATCAAGGATCATCATCACCGCTTCGACAATATCGGTACAGTATTCTTCTACATTGTAATTACGGCTGTTCGTATAATTTGTATTTGAACCGTCATAATCAACAGCCAGACCACCGCCTAAATCAAGATATCCCATAGGGGCGCCTTCCTTTACAAGCTCCGCATAAATGCAGGTAGCCTCCAGTACAGCCGACCGGATATCTCTTATATTGGGGATCTGGGAACCTAAATGATAATGAAGGAGCTTTAAAGAACCCAGCATGTTCTTTTCTTTTAGGATATCGACCATCTCTATGATCTGAGACATATTAAGGCCAAATATACTTCTGTCGCCGCCCGATTCGGTCCAATGCCCACCAGCCTTTGCAGACAGCTTGATTCGGATTCCTATATTGGGTGATATCCCCAATAACTGCGATCTTTCCATCACAATATCAAGCTCGCCGGGCATTTCAATCACAAAAAAAAGCATGAATCCCATCTTTATCGCATAAAGTCCTAAATCGATGAATTCCTCATCCTTATATCCGTTGCAAATAATACAGGCTTCTTTATCCTTCATAACAGACAGGGCTGCTATCAGTTCTGCCTTGCTGCCAACCTCAAGGCCGTGGTGGTACCTCTGGCCAAATTTTGTGACCTCCTCAACCACCTGCTGCTGCTGATTAACCTTAATCGGGTATACACCCCTGTAAGATCCTTTATAATTGAGCTTTTCAATCGCACTTTTAAAAGATTCGTTAAGAAATGATATTTGTGAATCAAGCAAATTTTCGATTCGTAATAAGACAGGCATATCAAGGCCACGTTCCCGAATGCCCGAAATAATATCCATAAAGCTTACTGCCGCAGCCGGGTTGTCCTTGTAAGGATTAACCATGGCTTCGCCTTTGTCTGATATGGAAAAGTAACCGGCACTCCAGTTCTTGATGCCATATAACTCTTCGGACTTTTCTTTTGTCCACCTTCCTAAAAGTTCGCTTTTAATCATCTTTTACCTACCATCCAACATCAAAAATCTATATGCAAATAAATATTATAATACACAATCAGTTCGATATTATCAATAAGATAAAAATATAAAAATGCCATTCTGAACGAAACGAAGCGGAACCGCTGCGTTCCTTCAGAATGGCACGTTTTGTAATCTGTAATAAAGCCTTAATAAGAGCTAATAAAACAATCAATCAGGCTATCAGTACTTTTTTGCTGTCGCCTTTCCATCCTCGACTATAAGCTGTCTGACTTTTTCATAGCCTTCAGACATAGTTTCTGGTGTAGCATCGTGATCTCCAATTATTGATTTATAGGTAAAATCAATATCAGGTTCAAAATGAGCTTTTATTATCTCAAGCTTGTCTTTTGAGCAATGGACAAAATATGCGGTCCCTTTGTACTCGAGTCTGTCATCAGAAAGTTTCTTGGGCATTTCAATAACTTGTGCCACGAAAGTACCGTCGGGAAGCATAACGACCTCACTGACAGCTCTGGAGATCAACTGTCCGTCACGCTTTATTGTGTCTTCGATAATCAAGGTATTGTTTTTTGTGTCAAGAGTACCATGACTTTCTTTGACATCGCCTTTTAAATCATCACTGCTAAATCCATCTTCCTCATTTGTCATGCTTTGGCTAAAGGTGATAATGTCGCCATTTTTCTCTCTGACTGCATCATATTTTCCGTTTTTACCTGTTTCCTTCGCATTGTCACCCGATTCCAAATAGTCATACATAGTCATACCAACTATTTTGGTCGTGGGAACAATAAAGTCAAATCCGACATCAAACAAATCGAAGTCATTAGTTTCATAGTTATTAACAGCCCTTTCAAAGTTGCCCATAGCTTCATTGAAAGCATTGTAAAAATCACTCATTTCCATTCCCGGCTCTGTGTAAATACCGCCTTTAGAATCTTTTGGTTCTTCCTTTTTCGAATCATTTTTACCGGATTTCTTAGGCTCATCTTTATCCTTATCTTTTTTAGACTGTTCTTCGCTGATGTTTTTGGAGCCTTTAGAATCAGAAGGCACGTTTCGGCTGCATCCGGTAAATAATAGTGAAATAATAAACAATGCAGCGATCAGTTTATTAAGTGTACTCATCGGTTTTCCTCCTAAAAATTTATTCTATCATCCATCTGTATAATTATTATTTTATTCAATAAGATCTTTCCAGGGTACCGATGATATTATATTTGTTCCTTCCTGTATTTGTAATCACCCTGAGGATGATTTTATCGGATTAATGGGGCATATAATGAAAAAAGACCACTATTTCATTATTTTTTTAAGCATATCAAACTTATTATTATATGGAGGGTATCTCAGTATTAGATCAATCAAGCAAGATTTTTTCATTATACTCTTCTTATGGGTAAAGGTGTCAAAGCTCCATCTGCCGTGATAGCTTCCCATCCCGCTTTCACCTACACCACCGAAAGGCATATGTGGGGTAGCCAGATGTACGATCGTATCATTGATGCATCCGCCGCCAAAGGAAATATTTCTTATAATTTCATTTTCTAATCGCTTGTTGCCGGTAAACAGATAAAGGGCCAACGGTTTTGGACGGCTGTTGATTGCTGATATCACCTCAGATGGATCTTCGAAAGCTAAGACCGGAAGGATCGGACCAAAAATCTCCTCCTTCATGACAGGATCTTCCCAAACGACATTGTCAAGAATCGTGGGCGAGATCTGAAGGGTTGATTGATCATAATCCCCGCCAAAATAGATCTTTTCTTCGTCTATAAGACCTAGTAAACGTTTAAAGTGCTTTTCGTTCACAATTCTTGGATAGTGGGGGTTCTTACAGGGGTGTTCCCCGTAAAATCTGGTTATATATTTTTTCATTGAGCCTAGAAGACTGCTTTTGACATCCTTATGTACATAAACATAGTCAGGAGCCACGCAGGTTTGTCCTGAATTGATGGTCTTCCCCCATATGATCCTTCTGGCCGCTAAATCAATATCCACCTCTTTGTCGACGATACACGGGCTTTTACCGCCCAGTTCAAGCGTTACGGGAGTTAGATTCTTTGATGCCTTTTCCATTACAAATCTTCCTACCTCTATGCTGCCTGTAAAGAATATATAATCAAATTTTTCGTTTAATAGCTCCTGATTAGCCTCTCTGCCTCCTTCAACCACCGCGATGTACTCTTTCCCAAAGCAGCAGCTGATTATTCTGTTCAGTACGGCAGATGTATTGGGAGAGTACGCCGACGGCTTAACAACAGCACAGTTGCCGGCGGCAACAGCGCCTATCAAAGGTGCGATCGTCAGTTGAAAAGGATAGTTCCAGGGTGACATGATCAAAACTATTCCATATGGCTCGGAAACTATGAAGGAAGAAGATTTAAACTGTGTAACAGGGGTTCTTACTCTTTTATCCCTGCTCCACTTTCTTATATTTTTGATAGCGTCGTTCAGTTCATTATAAATAAAACCTATCTCCGTTGCATATGCTTCAAACGGTGCCTTGTTCAAATCCTTTTTTAAAGCGGACAGAATATCATTTTCGTTTTCTTTGATAACCGTTTTTAATCTTTTCAGGGCATTGATGCGAAAGCTGATATCTTTTGTTTTCCCGGCAGAAAAATATGCCCTCTGCTTCTCAACAAGAATCTTGATATTATTTGACATGGATCCTCTCTCCTTTGTCGGCTATAATATGTTCATTCAGTTTGCGGAAATTCAATCTGTTGTTTTTGTATAAAGCTTTAAATACCTCGAAGTATCTGTCATATATCATTTTATTTCGCAAATCAGGGGAATATCTTTGATCAACTTCGACCATCCTTTTGGCATCACTGAGCTTGTTTATAATACCAAGCCCTGCCGCGGCCACAAATGCTGCACCGACTGCTCCTGCATTTTGCGGCTCATCGACAGTTTCAATCTCCCTGCCCAATATGTCGGAAAGAATCTGGCATGTCAATGGAGCCAGAGCGCCGCCGCCCACAAAGCGTATTGGATCCGAAGTCCTAACCTTCCTTTCCTGAGCTTCAAGCATCCATCTTAAATGGTAGCATACCCCTTCCAGTACCGAATGTATAAGCTCGGTCTTCCCTGTTTCCAAACTGATGTTAAAGAACATTCCTCTTGCGTTGGAATCTTCAAATGGACACCTGTTTCCATGGAGCCATGGAGTGAAGATCACTCCGTTGCTTCCCGGCGGAACATCTTTGATAACGCTCATCATATAATCATAAAGGCTTCTGTATATCGTTTCCTTCGAATCTGAGATATTCTTTTTCTCAAGATACACTCCGATCTCATCCAGGGCCAGATGGTCTTTTACCCATTCAAGGCATTTGCCCGCAGTTTCAAGCTCTGCAAAATAATTGAAATGATCACTGTCTGCGCCTGTAATTGCTGCTATCATTGATGATGTGTCAACGATTTGCTTCTCCACGACTGTCGAGACCCAGCCTGATGTTCCTGAGTAAATATGCGTGTCGCCGGGCTCAACTGCACCTGCACCTATACCAATGAGCGAAGCATCGCCACCTCCGCCGAATACCGGGGTGCCTTCTTTCAGATGAAGCTGTTCTGCGGCTTCTTTTGTAACACGTCCTACCATTTCGGTGCAGCCTTTTACATCAGGCAGGTGATCCATATGTACCCCAAGCATTTTACACATTTCACTGCTGAAGCCCTCTTTACCTTTTCTCGTGTCATAAAGCAGGGTTGCATACGCACTGTCAGGCGTCATTACAAACTTACCGGTACACTGGTTTATTAAAAATTCTTTTACATCCAGCCATTTATATACTTTCTTAAAAACTTCCGGCTCATGCTTTTCCACCCATTTATATTTCCATACCGGATCTTTGACGCTTGCTGCAACGGCATGGGTGATGGCCAGTGACTTTATGAGCTTGAAAACATTGACACCTGCAATTTGCAGACCGTATGCCATGCCATTTTTCAGCTCATCTCCTGCCCTTTGATCCATGTAGCTCATGGCTCTGCGGACAGGATTGCCTTCTCTGTCTACAAGCACCAGTCCCTGCATCTGCGAACAAAATGAGATTCCCTGTATGCTGTCCGAAGATATATTGTTTTTCTTAAGAACTCTTTCTGTTGTAGTGCACATGGCATTCCACCAGCTATATGGATCTTGCTCAACACCTCCGTTTCCCATAACAAAAAGCTCATAGCTATCCATTTCGGAAGCTACAAGCTTTATGGCATCAGAAATCTCGAATATACATGTCTTGATTCCCGTCGTCCCAACATCATAGGCAATAATCATCCATATTACCTCCCCGGATTATTTTAGAAAAAAAGCACCCTTTATAAATTTCATTAATTGATCCGCAATTAATTCATCCTTATTTAGAGTATCTTCCCCCACAAAAATTTTCATCCGTTCTTTATAATACTCGCAGGCATATGAAAACTGAAGCATAATAAAAAGGTTATCAAGATAAAACGCAAACAAATTTGCATTTAAGTCCTCTCTGACATAACCTTTATCTCTGGCCTCCTTAATAATTGATGTATAAAGGCCGGCAGTTGCGTTTTCCATATCGGAAACGATCTTCCATACCAGATTGGAGCGATCCTCGGTTGTCATCTCATTGTACAGCTTTGTTAGATGGACATTTTCGCGCGTGTGAACCTGAATAGCCTTTATTATCTTTTCTATCCTGGATTCCAGCGATTCATCACTTTTCATTATATCTTCCAAAACTGCTTTGAGCTTTTCAACGCCCACATGGACTATGGCAAGAAACAGGTTTTCCTTATTTTCAAAGTATTTATATAAGGAGCCAACGCTAACACCCGATCTCTGCGCGATAGTATTGATATTAGCGCTGTCAAAACCATGCTCTGAGAATTCTGCTATTGCTGCGTCAATTATCCTTTGTCTTTTTTCTTCGGAGATTTTCATGAATGTTTCTTTGAAAAAATCAGAGTTCATTTATCCACCTCTTTAAGTGAGTGAGTATTCACTCATATTCTATCATACTGTGGAAATATTTCAATCTTTTTTTCCTTTCATGCTCCGATACGTAACCCACCCTTAGTGCTGGGCTACCTCCTTTTGAAAGATTCTTCGCTGCGCTCAGAATGACAACCATGGTCATGGTCCGATACGTTGCCTACCCTTAATGTTGGGCTACATTTTACATTTTGTATTTGTGTTTGTTGACTTTTTCCAATAAAATGCTATACTAAAATAGTGAGTGAACATTCATTCACTCTATGAATATCAAATTTATTGAATCTTAAATATGGCTTTGCCGGAATGGAGGTCTTGATAAATGGATACGAGGTATGCAATTTCTGAGTACCCTGATGCCGCTTCGGTAACAAAACAACTGGATGAACTCATTAGAAAACCAATTTACACTATCCGGGAAGATGCACTAAAGAAGTATGAAGAAGATTATTTCAATAAAAAGTGCGTAAAATCCAGGGATATGATCGATAAAGCCAGGGAGATCATTCCCGGCGGAGTTCAGCACAATCTGGCCTTCAACCATCCCTTCCCTCTAGTATTTACTAAAGCAGATGGTGCATATCTTTATGATATAGACGGAAATCGCTATTATGATTTCTTGCAGGCAGGGGGACCTACAGTTCTTGGAAGTAACCCTATTGAGGTAAGAAGTAAAGTAATCGAACTTTTAAATGACTGTGGACCATCTACAGGACTGTTTCATGAATATGAATACAAGCTTGCAAAATTGATATCCGACAATATTGGATCTGTAGAAATGTTCAGAATGTTAGGCTCTGGTACCGAAGCCTGTATGGCAGCTATCAGGGTTGCCCGTCTTGCTACAAAGAAAAAGTATATATTAAAAATGGGCGGCGCATACCACGGCTGGAGTGATCAGCTGGCTTACGGAATCCGCGTTCCCGGGTCGAAATGGACACAAGCACCAGGAGTTCCTCTCCATTGCTTCAGACATACCATGGAATTCTTCCCCAATGACCTTAATGACCTGGAAAGAAAGCTTAAGCTAAACAGCCTGCGCGGCGGAACTGCAGCCGTTCTGATAGAGCCTGTAGGACCTGAAAGCGGAACCAGGCCTCTTGACAAGGATTTTAATAAAGGTGTTGAGGCACTTTGCCGCAAATACGGTGCTCTTCTTATTTTCGATGAGGTTGTTACAGCATTCAGGATCGGAATGGCCGGAGCGCAGGGATATTTCGGTATCTCACCTGACCTGACTGTATTCGGCAAGGTAGTCGCAGGCGGATACCCCGGTGCGGGAGGTTTGGGCGGTAAAAAAGAATATATGAAATATCTGGCTGCGGGTCTTCAGTCAGGCGGCAAGGGCAAGCATAAAAAAGCCCTGATTGGCGGTACCATGGCAGCTAATCCATTAAGCTGCGTTGCCGGCTATTATGCTCTCAGTGAGATCGCCAGAACCAACGCTGCCCAGAAAGCCGGGCAAATGGGCGACAGATTAATAAAAGGCCTTCAGGCGCTTATCAAGAAATATGATCTGCCCTTTGTCGCATTTAACCAGGGGTCGATTTGCCATCTCGAGACAGTTGGAACCATGCATTTTGCTATTAACTGGTCCAGACCCTGGGAAATACCGGGCGTTTTGAAAGCTACCTCTGAAAGAAAAAAAGAAATGGAACATATGGGAGCGGCCTACATGGCGGAGGGTATTGTAACTCTCGCTGGCAGCAGACTATATACAAGTGCAGCCTATACCGAAGAAATGATCGATGATGTTCTGACCAGGTTTGACCGAGTCTTTGCAAATGTTGCAATTAAGGAGTTAAGCTGAAGACTGTACAAAAACTCTTGGTGCGATTGGGGCGGCTCAGTTGGTATTTTATAGATCCTTCGACTCCGCTTCGCTCCGC
>JAAYNO010000144.1 GCA_012520855.1 Clostridiaceae bacterium
CTTTTGAATCCAGCATCTTGTATTCATATGGCAGCAGGCTGATACTATACATTTTAACCTCCATCCGGCCGACATGCAGCCATGAAATAGTGAAATAAAAATTCCGTCAGGTCAGTCCTCTAAGTGCTAAACTAATACAGGCTATATAGTCTGAAGATTTGAAGCTGCTAAACCGATCTTTTGTTATATTGTTTTCCATATATGTATATGGGGCAGGAATGCTGACCGCCAGACCGGTCGTTTCCCTTAATCTGGCTGCGACCTGCTCTTGCTGGGCTCCTAAGCCCAGAAGATAAAGATTATCTATTGTATCCCCGCTCTGCATTTTGTAATAGCTGAAAGATGATTTGATCTCGTTAAACAATATATCAGCAATAACGTTATTTTCCTGTTCCAGAGCCGGAGCTTCATTTTCTTTATTTTCAATCCACGAAGGCGATTGGCTGAAATTGACCGATCTGGCCATAGCAAGTACGCCTTCTTTGAAAATAAGGATATTCCCCATGTCATAGTTGAAATATGCAATCACAAATGTTCCATTAGGAATTCCCGTCAATGCTGCTCTGCCAATTGCCAGCATTGATGAATCTATCTCTTTTATTGATGTATTCGCATTAGTAAAAGCTTCGATAAAATCATAAAGCATTTTTTTTCTGGCAGCTACAAGAACAACATTGATAAATTCGCCTTCGTCTGTTTTTTTATCACTAACGACCACATAATCAAGCTCAAGCTCATCTAAAGATACCGGTATATAATCCTGAGCCTGAAAGCGTATCATGCTTTTGATCTTATCCTCCGGAACTTTTGGAAAGGTTGCGAAGCGCACAATAACGTCCTGATTGTTAACTCCAAGGATTATGTCCTTACCTTTAAAACCATTCTCTTTTAATAATCTTTCAAGACTTGATCCAAAAAGCTTCGGATCAGCAATTTTACTGTCTTTCACGATTCCCTCGGGCAGCCTGACTTTTCCCCATGCTGAAACAACAGATTTTTTCTGCGTTCCTTTTAACTCGACCGCTCTAAGTTCCCGGGAATCCATTTCAATTCCGATAATATTCTTACTAAATAGCCCCATACCATAACCCCCGTCTTTTTGGTCAATAAATCATTAAACAAAATCATTATCCGCCCGATGAAGTAACAGCAGAGAAAATTGGTGAATACAGTGCAATCAGCATTCCACCGATAAGTATTCCGATCACTATCAAAGCTATAGGCTGAATCAAAGCCTGAAGACCTCTTGTTGTTGCTGCAACTTCCTGCTCATAAAATTCAGCTACCTTATCCAGTAAGGAAGGCAAAGAGCCCGATTCTTCACCTACAGAAATCATATGGGTCACCATAGGCGGGAAAACATCACTTTCCTCCAGTGTTGAAGCTATACTCTTTCCCTCTTCTATTCTCTTTGTTGCAAGCTGGACCGCCTCGTTCAAAACATCGCTTCCTGAAGTAGGTCCTGCACTTTCCAGGGCTTGTACGACAGGGATCCCACCTTCCATAAGCGTGGCTAATGTTCTTGTAAAACGAGCTATTACGGATTTTAGAATAATAGGTCCGAATACAGGCATCTTTAATTTGATCCGTTCCCAGAAATCATGCCCGGCACGACTTTTGAAAAAAAACGTAAACACAGCTACAATAGCTATTGCAGCAAATATCCACATCAAATAGTTACTTCGGATCGAAGCCGACATATCAAAAATAAACTGTGTGATCACATTGATCTCCACGTGCTGTGGTAATGAACCCTGAAATATCGGGACAAGAAAAACCAGCATAGCTATAAAGATCAATAATGCAAATATGCCTATCGTCCTTGGATATGATATGGCAGATTTAACTTCATCTTTCAAAATCTTTTCTTTTTGAAGCTGCTCAGATAGTCTGAGTAAAGAATTTTCTAGCATTCCTCCTGCTTCTCCGGCTCTGATCATTGATACGTACAAATCGGAAAAGATATGAGGATATGCGCTAAAGGCATCAGTCAGGTTCATTCCGCCTTCAACATTCCGGGCAATATTCTCCAAAGCGGAGCGAAGTGCAGGATTCTCCGATTGTCTGCTGAGTGTATTAATAGCTCTTGTTACCGGTATACCGGAACTAATCATTGCTGAAAGCTGTCTGCTGAATAAAGTGAGATCCCCCAATGTAACTTTCTTTTCCATAGAGAGAAAACTACTTTTTTTCTTGATCTTAATCTCTTTTAATTCGACGATAGAAAGCCCCATGCTGCGAAGTTTATCCACAGCCTGCGGAATATTTTCCGAACTTATTTGTCCCTTTACTGTTTGCCCCTGCCTATTCAGACACTCATAACTAAAGGAAGCCATCACGACCCTCCCTGATTAAAAGAAATTATTATGTAAAAGCCTTTCAACCTCAACTCTGTCGATACAGTGTTCCAAAACCGAATCACGGCTTATTTTTCCCTGATTATAAAGCTTAATAAGAGCCTGATCCATGGTCTGCATTCCCTGGGCATGGCCAGTTTGTATCGATGAATATAGCTGATGTTCTTTTCCGTCCCTTATCTGACTTCTGATCGCGGGTGTATCGACCATGTATTCTATGGCGGCTACTCTTCCTTTTCCGTCAAGAGTCGGCAACAACTGCTGTGAAATAACGGCTCTTAAGGAATTTGCCAATTGCTGTCTTATCTGAAGTCTTTTATCGTCGCTGAATGAATCAATTATTCTTGAAATAGTCAGTGGAGCAGTTTGCGTGTGTAGTGTGGAAAGTACCAAATGTCCGGTTTCAGCGGCTGTCAATGCTATCGAGATACTGTCCTGGTCTCTCATTTCTCCTATCATTATAATATCCGGGTCATGCCTCAAAACGTGGCGAAGAGCCGAAGAAAAGCTGTGGGTATCGGTCCCCAGTTCTCTTTGCCGCACGGTAGATCTTTTATGCCTGTGTAAAAATTCGATAGGATCTTCGACAGTTACTATATTGCATGCTCTGTTACTATTTATTAGGTCAATCATTGCAGCAAGAGTAGTTGATTTCCCACTGCCTGTCGGTCCTGTGACAAGTACAAGGCCTCTGGGCAGATCACAAAGTCTTTTTACGTCACTAGGCAGCCCTAGTTTTTCAAACTCAGGTATTATAAAGGGAACAGCTCTGAATACTGCAGCCAAAGTTCCTCTCTGGAACATTACATTGCCCCTGAATCTGGCGCAGCCCGAAATCGCATAGGAGAAGTCCAATTCCCAATCCCTTTCCAGCCTTTCTTTCTGATAATCTTTTATTATCGACAGGATCATATATTCCAAGTCGTCCTGCTTTAGCGGCGGAACCTCAATAGGGACCAGTTCGCCATTGATCCTGATACACGGCGGCATTCCGACTACCAAATGTAAATCGGAACCTTTTCTTTCAACGCATTCTACAAGAAGCTGATCTACTGTAAGTTCGTAATTTGATTTAATTTCAGTTAAACGCATAATAATTACCCTTGATCTTTAAATGATCCTTAGTTCGAAACACCGTCCAATAACGGATCATCTATGTATTTCACATAATCCTTTACTTTTTTGATATTTTCGGATGTCTCTTCGAGATACATTATGTACAGGTACTCATTGTTTCTCGAAACGTTATTCGTTATAGTAAAGCTGGTAGCCGGGATCCCGGTCAGGTTAACAAGAAGATTGCGTCTTTCCGAAAGCCGGTGCATGCCGCCGGGAATATCAGAATAGTCCACAGGGACCTTGATTTTCTCTGATAATACGTCAAGCTTGTTTATATGATTCAATACATATAGTTTGAAATCTGTCGGACAGTGTATTATTACACTTCTGGAAAACTCGGGATAATTCAGATAATTGATTTCAACATTGTATAGATCAAGTTTATCAAAACGTTTCTTTAGCTCCTGGGCAGTTATATTGACTGTTTTATACACAAAGAAAATATTATCGTTGATATGATCCTTTGTATCAAACTTAGTAATTATATTTGATGCCAGCTTGATTGATTCATCGCTTCCGCTTAGCCAAATAGTCTGAAGACTTCTCTCAAAAGTGATGATCTGGATGTCGGTCACTAATTGGTCTAAAATCGGAATGATCTCATCAACAGTCAAGTAATTCAACTTAACAGTTGTTAGTGTTATGTTTTCACTAATAGCATTTTCAGCTATATCTACCTTTTGCTGAATGCTCTTGATTTCATTTATCACGCTTTTGCTTCCGTATACCCAAAGAGCCATGGGGTTCGACTCAATTATTATACCCGGATCCATTCCCATTTGCTGCATTAAATCATTCATCTGCTCTGCACTGATATAAGAAAGTTTAATCTGTGTGAGCAGATCGGAACGGGCGCTTACCTCATCCGATACATTTTCTGCTTTATCAACCATGGAAATAAGTTCATTCACCTTGCTGAGATCTTAAGGCAGACCTTGTACAAAAACAACATGTTTATTACTATTAAGAACAAACTTTTTGACAGGGATCCCAAGTGCATCTATCTGTGCTGATATGATATCGGATTCTATATATTTTAAAACGAATTTAGTTAAGGAAAGCCTTGAGTAAAAATCTTTATTGAGAGTATCTCTTGACCCTACAATAATAGTGCTGCCGTCTTCAATATAATCCAAACCTGCAGTATTCAATAAATAGTCCAGAGCTGTTTTAGGTTTTACATCCTGTATGCTGAAACTAATACTTACAGGTTCGCCTGTGAAAATGATATTTTTACCCATATTAATAGCAATAGCCGATAGTACATCCCTGATATCCGCTTTTCGCATATCTATGCTTATATTTTCTTCCTGAACTTCTGCAGCAGCATGTGTCATCATGAAACAAGGCAGTATCATTGAACAGATCAATAAAGCTGTTATTGCCGTATAAAGCTTTCTTAACATATGTATACTCCTCTCCCTATGCAAATCTTAATCAATTGAGCCATCCAAAGAAAGAACGATCCTGTCGCTATCAGTTTCAAGCGTTATTTTATCTTTTTCAATCACTGCGACCTTCCAATCACTGTCGCCTACTAATTCACCTTTTTCAACAATGTAAGAGTAATACCCCCATTCTATAATGGCTGTTGATCTTGATTCAGAAAAAATCACTCCAACAAGCTTCATAGGCTCCGAAAATGGATCTTTATCAACATCGATCTTTTCTTCGCTGCCGGAACGGATGATCTTAGGCAATACCTCGACCTGCGGTTGATTTGTATCGATCGGAAAACTTGTATCATGAGAGTTTTTCGAAACAGTATTCTTATCCTTGCCCATGCCCGAGTATACAATAATAACGACAACGACTAATATGGCCAGTAAAGGTAATAAAAAGGTAAGCGATTTATTTTCATTAAAAAACTTTTTTAATGCGGAATCGTTTTTAGTTTTCCTAACCATAATTATCCCTTTCTTTTATATTAAAATATATTAGTGTTCAAAACCGGGTTGTCAAATTTTGAAGTACCATCTTAAAAACTGGTTGCCATATAATGCTGAAAAGAAGGATGCAATAATTATAAACGGGCCGAAAGGGATGGCACTTTTTCTGTCTTTGATTTTAAATAATAAGAGTATAATGCTTGTAATACCACCAATCATCACAGAAATAACAAGGGACAGCAAAGATAGTTTCCAGCCTAAAAACAAACCTATCGGCATAAAGATCTTTACATCCCCCATACCCATAGCCCCATCGTTTTTATATATGATCAAACCCAAGAGTGCTATTATAAAAAGTATACCCGATGATGATACCATGCCGATCAAAGGTGTGTACCATAAAGTCGATTCATAAAGTTCAAATGGTTTTATAAAAACATGATACAGGAATACCGCCGCACCGCCTGTCAGTCCGGTCAATACCAGTCCATTTGGAATAATCATGTGTTTTAAGTCGATAAAAAAAACAGGAATAAGTACAGTAAACAGAAGGATCAAACCTGCAGCTTCTATGGTAAATCCATATCTTAAATATATAACCAGCCAAGTGACAGCAGTAACCAATTCAACAACAGGATACTGTATTGAAACCGGCTCTTTGCAATTTCTGCATTTTCCTTTTAATAATATGTAACTCATAACAGGTATCATATCTATGGCTTTTAAACGGTTTTTACATTTAGGGCAGCTTGATGGAGGAAACAAAATCGATTGCCCTAAAGGGATCCGGTGTATGCAAACATTTAAAAAAGAACCGAAGCAAAGGCCAGCAAGGAGTATGAAAATAACCATAGATAATTGGAATTCAGTTGATGAAAAATCGATCATCAAATCTTTCCCTTCATCTTTCGTGCTTTGTATAATTCATCGGACTCGGGAACAGTTATCTTAATAGTTATATCATCATCTTTCAAAAGAAAGTCTCGGCCAAATGTAATACGGCCTATTTCTGAAGCCTTGATATCATTTTGATTGAATATTCTTATCAGCTCTTCCCCATTAGGAGTAGTAATCAGCATTGAACCGCTTGATATCAGCTTTAACGGATCAAGTGAAAGAAATGTGCAGATACGACGTGTTTCTTCAAGAATCGGAATACGGTTTCTATATATTTCAAAACCATATCCGCTGGCCGTACCAATCTCCCAGGCAGCTCCAATAACACCGCCTTCAGTAACATCATGCATACAGCTTACTCCGAATTGTGCAGCCATTATTCCTTCTTTAACTACACTGATATCTCTTAAAAGGTTCTTAGCAGAATTAACAAATTCATCACCGAATTCTTTTGTCAATTCTTTTTCAAAAAGCCATGCCAGTATGGCAGTTCCTTCGATCGCTGCGTATTTTGTAAGTATTATGGAATCGCCCGGTTTAGCTCCGTTGGTCGTTATCAGGCTGTTTTTCTTAGTCCTGCCTATGGCAGTGATACTTAACACTAAACGGTTTACCGCATCGGTAACTTCAGTATGCCCACCGATAATGTCAATCTTCATAACAGAAGAAACCTCTTTAATCTGTTTAATCAGACTCTCAATCGTCTCCAATTCGGTATTAGCTGGTGCAAGTATCGTTATCAAAAGGCCAACAGGTTCTGCACCTGATGATGCCAGATCATTTAATGCTATATGGATCCCTAAAGTACCGATCTCATCATCAGCACCAGTAATGGGATCGGTCGTTACAACGCAAAGATCCCCTGACAAATCAAGAGCAGCACAATCTTCTCCAATTCCGGGCTTCGTAAGAACTTCAGTGCGTACGGGTTCTGAAAATTCCGACAACAGTTTTTCCAATATATTATTAGGTATTTTTCCTATTTCAAGCTTCAATCGATATCCTCCTTCGCAGCGGCCATTATATCCTTTACTTCCTGATAAAGGTCACGGGCAGTTTCTATAAGCCTTTGAGGTATTTTTCCCTTATGCTGCGGATCAGCATTAAACATTATAAGGCGGCTAAACCATTTAACACTATCTTCATAGCGGTCAAGCCTTTTACATAGCTCACCTATAATAAAAAGGCAGGTGTATTGATCGAGCTTCCCCTCAGAAGTCAAATCTTCCTGGCCATAAGCTTCAATATAATTATTTAATGCATGCTCCAAAAATCTTTCTTCGTTTTTAGAGTCATTATCATATCGATAAAGCCAGGCAATCCGCATACATATTTTTGCTAATTCCGATTTTGGGGCTTCCATATCGGTTAGATTCAACAAAACAAGTTTAAATGCTTCAAGAGCTTTATCGATATTTCTTTGCCCAGTAAAGCTGCGTTTTGTCCATTTTTTTGTTATTTTTTCCCGAACACGTGCTCGTTCATATTTATTGATATTCTTAAAATTAGTGATATGAGCGCCATACCCACATTCCGGACAAATCACCGCTTCATAATAAATAGGATTTTCCCCTTCATAGTATGGGCAAAAATCACTGTCTTGTTTCAACAATTTTATTGTTTTTGATCTTACTTTTGTGTACTCTATATCAGAATTGCAAACAGGGCAATCAATATGGGTATTGTAATATGGTTTGATTTCAGCCATTATTCCTTTATCCCTCCAATTGCTTTTATACTACCTTTACCACTTAATAACCATAATTAAAACAACCTGATAATCATATTTCCATTATTTCTGTCGAAAATAAGGCGTTGTTGATAAGATTTTCTTCATCTAAAACCTTCTCATATTCAAGAGTTTTTAAAAGCGACGGCTTAGTGACGGGATGCTTTGCCACAAATATAGTGCAGCAGTCCTCGTACGGAAGGATCGAGGTATCGAAGGTATCTATTTTCCTGGCTATTTCTATAACTTCATTTTTATCCATACCGATCAACGGCCTATATACAGGCAGTGTTACAGCATCATTTGTGACCAGCATGCTTTCCATAGTCTGACTTGCCACCTGCCCGATCGCCTCACCGGTAACAAGTGCCAGTGAACCGCTTTTTTCAGCGATTCTTTCTGCTATTTTCATCATGTATCTTCGCATTATTATCGTCAGATATTCTTGAGGGCATTTTTCGTTGATCTCCAGTTGGATCTCTGTAAAGGGTACGATATGCAGCGTAAGCCCCATACACCATTCGGCTATTTTCCCGGCAAGCTTTATAACTTTATCCTTCGCTCTGTCGCTGGTATAAGGATAGCTGTGAAAATAAACCGCTTCAAGCTCAACTCCGCGTTTTGCGATCATCCAGCCGGCAACGGGGCTGTCTATCCCGCCCGAAAGAAGTAACGAAGCCTTGCCTCCGGTCCCTGTAGGCAAACCTCTGGCGCCAGGTATGATCTGAGAATACAGATATGTTTCCTCACGAACCTCTATATAGAGAATAAAGTCCGGATTATGAACATTTACTTTTAATTGAGGAAAATTTTTTAATACATGTCCTCCTACATCGGCACAAATTTGGGGCGAATTAAGAGGAAATTTTTTATCTCCGCGCTTTGCTTCAACCTTAAAAGTGAAAAGAGATTTTTTTGACAGAAGCTCTCCAACGACCTTCAATGACGTATCCTTTATTATGCCATACTCTGAAGGCACCTTTGCAACAGGGCTTACTGAAGCTATACCAAATATCTTTCTTAACCTAATGATAGCCTCTTCAATATCAAAATCCCTGTCGCTTGATTCTACATATATTCTGCTTTGGGATTTTCTTACGTTCACGATGGCCATATTTGCCAGTTTACGTTTGATATTTTTTATTAACTTGTTTTCAAATACATTTTTGTTCAGACCTTTTAAAAAGATCTCCTCATATCTTACCAGGATAATGTTTTCCATACTTATGACCTCTCCGGCGCTATTATATTTTTTCCATGATATCTATTATTGCCTTAGCTGCGATCTCTGCTTCATCTATAGTATTAAAAGAGCCAAAGCTTAACCGTATCGCTCCCTCTGCCCAAGCCCTGGGAATACCCACTGCTTTCAGAACATGGCTTACCGTATCCTTTTTTGAATGGCATGCCGAGCCGCTTGAAACATATATCTCCTGCATCTCAAGAAAATGAAGCAGAGTTTCTGATTTTATACCTTTAAAAGATATGTTCAGGATATTCTCCACTCCGTCCGGAGGCGAATTTATCCTCATTCGGGATCCTAAAGCTTCTATAAGCTCCTTTATAATAAGATCTTTTATTTTTTTGCAATTGTCCTGATCTTTCTTCATGTTCGCAATTTTAGTACACACCGCCAGACCAAATCCTGCTATACATGGAACATTTACTGTACCCGAACGAATTTTACGTTCATGTCCGCCTCCCATCATCATAGGATGGATCCTTGTTCCTTTTCTGATATAGAGCATGCCGACACCCTTAGGTCCATGGATTTTATGTGCGCTGAACGAAATCAAGTCGGCTTCTAGATCCCTTGTGTTTATCGGAATTTTTCCAAAGCCCTGAACTGCGTCAACATGAAATATTGTCTTTTTGTTATTGGATTTAATAATACGGGCTGCATCAAAAACCGGTTCTATTGTGCCCAGCTCGTTATTGACAGCCATGATATTAACAAGTATTGTATCTTTCCGAAGCTTATTTCTCAAATCCTCGAGTATTATATTACCAAATTCATCAACTTCAAGATATTCAAGATCATAGCCGATTCTTTCCAGTTCTTTCAGCGATTCCATGCATGCGGCATGTTCGACAGGGGTTGAAAGGATATGGGAACCTGAGCGCTTAAGGATTTCAGCCGATCCTCTTATGGCCATATTGATCGATTCGGTACCTCCTGAGGTAAAGATTATCTCCTCGGACCTTGCCTTTATTGCAGCGGCTATATTCGTTCTTGTTTCTTCCAGTATGCGCTCGGCACGTAACCCAAGATTATGGAGTGAGGATGAGTTTCCGAAATCCTCAAGCATTATCCTGGATATCAATTCAACAACTTCTTTATATGGTTTTGTAGTTGCGCTGTTGTCAAAGTATATCATTTCTTGCCTTCCTTTATTATTTACGATTTATGCATCTAAGCCGCGTGCTTCAATTCCTTTTGACGAAACCTCCAGAAGAGCATAAGTTTTTGCACCGGTGCTGCGTGAATAATATAGACTGCCCGGATTTACAAACAGGATCCTTGTTCTGTATTTTATATACGGAGTATGAGTATGACCAAAAAGAACGGCATCTGCATTTTCTTTTTTTGCTTTGATCTCAAGCCTCTCCAAACCGTTTTTTACATCATAACGGTGTCCGTGAGTTAAAAGCAAACGTTTCCCTTCAATATCCAATAGTATATCAGACGGCATATCAAAAACAAAATCACAATTTCCGGGAACAATAAAAAACTCGAGCCCCGGGAATTGAGCCTTTAATCTGTTCGCATCCTTGTAATAGTCTCCCAGATGAATTATTCCATTGATTTGCGGGTATTTTTTTATTATTTCTATAGCAGTAAAAATATCTCCATGTGTATCGCTTATAACAAGAAAAAGCTTCATGTCTCACTCCAGTTTTTAAGTTTTGCGGTTAACAGTTCAAAAGCTTTTCCCCTGTGGCTGATCCGGTTTTTTGTCTCTGAATCCAATTGTGCCATCGTTTTCTTATATTCGGGGATAAAGAAAACGGGATCATAACCAAAACCATTGTCACCCTTCGGCTTGAAAGCTATTTTCCCCTCTAAGGTCCCTGAAAATACCATTTCATAAGCAGCAGTTACAAGGGATGCAGCACATCTGAACCGGGCAGTTCGATATTCGTCCGGAACTCCCTCCATTAGAGCTAAAACACCCTCATATTGTCTTCTTTCGCTTGTGTTTCCTAAAAACCTGGAGGAATAGATACCGGGAGCACCGTTCAAAAAATCTATCTCCAGTCCGCTGTCGTCAGCTATAACCATGCCACCGGTCAGTTTTTGAATAGCTCTTGCCTTTAAAAGAGAATTCTCTTCAAAGCAACTGCCCGTTTCTTCCACATCCAGGTTCAAATCTATATCTTCAAGTGAAAGCACTTCATATTCATATCCATCTAATAATCTCCTGATCTCTTTTACCTTACCGGCGTTTTTTGTAGCAATTATAAGCCTTCTCATTTCTCCTCCTTACCTGAAGAAATCTTTATCGGATTAAACTGCTTAAATACACTTTACAAAACTGTTAATATTTCAGTTTAATTTATAAAGCAAAACGCTTTTTTGAATCTCAATAATCTTTTCTATCCCTTGTTTAGCAAGTTCAATCATATCGTCCAGCACTTCACGGTCAAAAGGACTTTCCTCCCCGGTAGCCTGAACTTCAATAAACTGACCGGAGGCAGTCATTACTATATTCATATCGACCGTGGCATTTGAATCTTCCTGATAGCATAAATCCAGCAATTGCTCACCATTTACATATCCTACGCTTACTGCCGCGACAAAATCCTTTATCGGTATCTCACTGATTTGCTTGCTGTTCACCAGTTTGGCACATGCATCCATCAAAGCGACAAAACCGCCAGTTATAGCTGCAGTTCTTGTACCTCCGTCAGCCTGGATCACATCACAATCAATAGTAATCGTTCTTTCGCCTAACATCTTAAAATCCATAACTGACCTGAGGGACCTTCCTATCAGCCTTTGGATTTCGTTTGATCTTCCATTAATTCGCAAATTATTTCTATCCCTGTTATTTCTTACGGCTGTTGCTCTTGGAAGCATATCGTACTCCGCAGTAACCCAGCCCTCGCCTGAACCTTTTTTGAACAAAGGAACCTTATCCTCAATACTTGCCGTACATATGAGCTTTGTTTCACCAAATTCAACTAATACAGAGCCTTCTGCGTATTTGTTAAAATCCCTGGTCAATTTGATCTTTCTTAATTCATTGAATCTTCTTCCGTCAATTCTGCCTGTATCCATAATAAAACCTCTTTTTTTTAATTATGTTATCACATGTATAGCATGTTATCCAGAAAATTAAAATATACTTTACAAGAACTTGAATAAAGTTTCCTTTGAAGCGAGGCAGCGTACCTCGAAGCACAGCTTTATAAAAGATCCTGATCAAAACAGCCCATAATCATGCCTTTGCCGAAAAACCTCTTTTATTTTACTTTATGAGCTTTGCTGCGAGAAGTAAGGAATCGTTATTCGGGTCAATACCGAAACGGGCTATTCGCCCGTTTCTTCTTTGAACAATCAGCTGATCATATCATCAACTGCTTAGAATTTGAATTATACTCTCAGCCAGCGATTCTGCGGCTTTCTGAATAAATGCTTCGGTATTAAGCAAAGCTAAATCTGCCGGGTCTGACATACACGCCACTTCAGCCAGGATGGCAGGCATTTTTGTGTCCCTCAGAACGACAGTATTTTGCCTTGCTGAAAGACCAAGATTTGCGGTTTTAAGGTCTTTTACCAGATTGTCCAGCATGAGGGTCGCATAAGCCTTTCCTTTGTAGCTTGTATAATGGTAAAGGACCATTGAACCTTTCATTCCGTTTGGCATGCTGTTATTGTGTATGCTCACAAACAATGTGGCATTCAGATCATTAGCAAATTTATATCTGTCTTCAAGACTGACGTAAACATCAGTACTGCGGGTCATATGGACATTGACGCCTTTTGATTTCAATATAGCTTCACATCTCAAGGATATATCAAGGTTATAATCTTTCTCCTTACAGCCGTTGAACACAGCACCTGGATCTTTCCCACCATGGCCTGGATCAAGAACCACAACTTTTGAACCGCTTACAGGAGCCATTACTGAAGCAACAGAAACATAAAGTTCGTCAGGTCCGGACCCTGCAATGATCTCTAATTTAACATCCGGGTTCGTTTTCTCTATCGTAATGAACGAGTTCTTAGCAGAAGTAAAAGTAGTCACCGATTTAACCAAATCATCGTTTATTGTCAAAGTACCGGTGCCCAGATTTACAATATTCACAGGTATCATGAATGTTACAGAACCTTTTTCAGTATCATCGGTTATTATCTTATCTTTATAACTGTTGTATTTATTGACTATACCTGAACCAATCAATCTTAATGCAGTCTTCCCATCACCCGGGCCAGCCTTTATATTGGCAGGCGCAGTCGTATTTGAGGGCTGCGGATTTGCCGACGGAGAAGGACTGTTTGATGGCACGGGAGTGGCAGAAGGCGAAGGAGTCGGCTTTGGTGATACAATAGGAGTGGCAGAAGGGGCAGGTGAATTAACGGGAACAGAAGCGCTCCCCTTCTTGATCAGGAAAATGGAGTTTCCTCCTGAAACAGTATGGGAATATGTTATCGAATCGGAGTAAGAAATACGGATAATAGTACTGTCTTGTTTAAGATTATAATTTACAAGCACTCCATATATGATGGAATTTCCAGTTAAGAATCCATCGATAAATCCTTTATCGTTACCTGGAATCGTAATCTGGATAAGCTTTTCTTTTTCTCTGATCTCAAACCTTGGAGCGTTTCCGACGGTTGCCTGAACCAAGCTGATACCGCTCAACTCAATTTTACATGTATCTCCTGTTAAAGACCATGAAAGCGGTCCATTTTTTGTTATGACGGGATCTTTTAAAGAGGTGTCGGAAGAAACCGGCGCTGATGAAACAGGAATTGATTCCTGAGGCTTCGGAGTTACAGTTGCCGAGGGCGACGGAGCGAGTGTGGCTGATGATGACGGCTTGGGTGTTGGAGATGGAGATTCTGCTGGGGCATTTGAAGATGAATTTCCATTCAGGGTAAGCACTATTGACTTGCCGTCGGAGGATGTACCGAGTTTATACACAGGTTTGACTGATGTTTCTACTACAACATTTGTACGCTGGGGATTTGACATGTTCGCCATACGAATTTGAACAACTGAGCCTTCTTTGACATCAAGCATTATAGTTTTTGAAACTGATGCATTTAGTATTTCAAAAACAAGGCGATAATTTTTAAAAGAGCCTTCAGGAGGGATCACGTATTGTCTGACTATGTCTGTGGAAGATGAATATATGCGGATTTCTTCAGAATTGCCGTTCTGAGTGTATGTAACTTTTTGTGCTGTTCCTCCCGTGGAAATCTCCAAAGTGTTTGATGCTTCCGCCTGTATTGGTAAGCTTATAAAAACAGACAATATCAGACAAAAAGCAAGTAAAATTGACATGATTTTTTTCATTATTACACCTCTCGAAGCTTTTCTTCAGTATCTTCGGTACCCTATGTCGATTTTACCACATTTTTTGGGACCTTAAATAAACAATAAGATTACAAGTTCTTTTCAAAAGCCTGTTCAAAATTATATATCGGCTTTTTGGGGTGATCAGATTCACTATATGAATAAAAACATCCGCAATATTTTTGCATATAGTAGTTTCTGGCTCTTGAAATCTCCCTTCCTTTCCTGTATAGCTCTCTAAAATCTTCATAATAAAAGTCCAGGCCATACTTGTTTGCAATAGAATATCCCATACTCTTTATCAGCTCATGATCCTGGTATGGACTTATAAGAAGGCTTGTGGTAAAGGCGTCAAAATTATTCTCCCTGGCAAATTTAGCTGTGTTTTCAAGTCTTAATGAATAGCATGTTCTGCATCGAAGGGCTTTATCAGTTTTAAGGCTGCTTTTCCAGTAATCAAGCTTATTGTCATCAAAAAAAGCAACCGGCAGATCAAGATCGCCAGCCATAATTTTTACTGTATCCATACGCTTTTGAAATTCTTCTGCTGGGTGTATGTTGGGGTTATAGAAAACCCCTTCCAGAACCATGCCCGGCTTGCTTATAAGTGTATCAGCAACAGCTACGGCACATGGAGCACAGCATATGTGTAATAAAAGCTTCATAGGCATCCTTTCAATAGTAATAGATCACTTGCATTTTGTTAATTTCATCCCGACTTTAAGCTCATGACCGCATGCATACTGCATAGGTGTCATACTCTTGCAGGATTCGGGTTGGATCAGATTTATGAAAATTGCTCCGTCAATGGTTTTGACCCACATTCCGTCAGCCCCGATATATAAAATAGTTCCCGGGCAAATCGTCGTATCTTTGATTGAATCCGATAAACAATCCGGATAACCTGTTAATTTGGAGCAGCATATCTTTGTTCTTTTTCCGCACATATCTGTGTAAGCTCCGGGCCAGGGTGTTGTTCCCCTAATCCTGTTATGGATCTCGAGAGCTGGCTGTGACCAATCAATTAAACCAGTATTCTTTTCAATTTTCGGGGCATAAGTAGCCAGTCTCTCATCCTGCTTTTCAGGCTTCAAAGTTCCGTTTTCCAACGCTATCAGAGTTTTTATCAGGGTTTCTGCGCCTAGTAATGACAACTTATCATGAAGTTCTCCTGCTGTCATGTCGATAGGTATTTCTATCTCTTCCTTAAGCAGCATATCACCTGTGTCAAGGCCGGCTTCAGTGATCATAGTAGTTATGCCTGTCCTGGTTTCTCCATTTATTATTGCCCAATGTATGGGGGCAGCTCCTCTGTATTTGGGCAACAAAGAACCGTGGACATTTATGGTGCCGAATTTGGGGATGTCCAGCAGGCTTATGGGAAGGATTTGTCCATAAGCACAGGTAACGATCAAATCCGGATCGAGCTGTGCAATTTTATTGATTAGATCCGTATCTTTTGAGAGTTTTTCAGGTTGAAATACAGGTATATCGTGAGCCAGCGCAAACTCCTTGACTGGCGGCGGTACGTCTTTAAGTCCCCTGCTTCCGCGCCTTGTGCTGTCAACCTTCGTAACAACGCCAATTACATCATAATTATTATCAACCAATGCTTTTAAAGAGGGAACAGCAAAATCCGGCGTTCCCATAAATATAATCCTCATCGTATTCTCAGATCCTCTTTCTGTTGTCTTTATTGTCATTCTGAGGGAGCTTAGCGGCCAAGGAATCTTTTTACAGATCCTCTGCTTCGTTAAGGATGACATGTATCCAACTACTTTTCCTCATTTTCAAATTCTACAAACTCTATAACTTTTTCATCGAACAGGATACCGTCAAGGTGATCCAATTCGTGACATATACATATGGCAAGAAGCCCTAATCCTTCTGTCCTTACTTTCTTACCATTCCTATTCAAATATTCAACTACCACCCTGGCAGGGCGTCTGACTCTGCCATAAATGCCGGGCAAGCTCAGGCAACCCTCTACCTCGACCTGTTCACCCTCCGACTCTATGATCACGGGATTGATCATTTCAATTAAGCCGTCTCCTACATCAATAACCACTAAACGCTTCAGAATGCCGACCTGTGGTGCTGCAAGACCCACACCATTCCCGTTTTCGTACATGGTTTCTTTCATATCGTCAAGCAGTTCTAATACCCTTTCATTTATCTCCTTTACTTCTTTGCATCTTTTGTTTAATATTTCATCACCTTTTTGAACGATTTTTCTTAAAGCCATATTCAAACTCCCCATATTGATCCTTGCCTATTTTTTCGAAACATAAGCTAAAAGTCTCAAAGCTAAATATCATTTAACTAAAATTTTTCCTAATGATAGTATACTATGATTCAATATAAATAAAAAGATGTCTTATTATAGGCTTCCATCTATATCAACGCTGATATCAGTATTGCCAACTCTTATTTTTGGAAAAATATCAAGTATGTCATTCATCAGCGTTACCATTTTATTAATAGAAACCATTTTTATAATTATCCTCCACCTCGCCCTGTTTTTGACCACAAACACCGGCAATGGAAGCACTTCGGAACACTGAAAATCATTTGTATCACCATAGCTATTAATGATTTTCTTCCTTGCAGCCTCCATGCATTCCCTGGCATCATCCGGATCCTCTCCCGAGACCATGATAACACCGATATGGCAAAAAGGCGGTGTATACATTAGCTTTCTCATGGCGATCTCCTTTTGGTAGAATGCTTCATAATCCTGTAGAATTGCCGTTTGTATTGCATAATCATCGATATTGTATGCCTGAACTATTACCCTGCCGGGTTTTGTTCCTCGTCCTGCACGACCTGAAGCCTGGGTAATAAGTTGGAAGGTGCGTTCACTCGCTCTGTAATCACTGCTAAAAAGGGAAGCATCGGCAGCCAGTATTCCTACCAGGGTCACATCGGGAAAATCATGGCCTTTGGCGACCATCTGGGTCCCTATAAGTATATCGCCTTCTTTATTACGAAATGCGTTCAGTATTTTTTGATGACCATGCTTACCGCTTGTGGTATCCATGTCCATTCTTATAAGCTTAAAACCTTCCGAGTGGTTTTGAAGTTCATTTTCAACCTTTTGCGTTCCCGTACCGAAAGCTTTTATCCTTTTGCTTGAGCAACCAGGGCAAGTTCCCGGAATAGGCTCTGAATATCCGCAGTAATGGCATATAACCAGTTTGTCATATGTGTGCACGGTCAGTGTAACACTGCACCTGGGGCATTTTAGCGTAAATCCGCATTCACGGCAAAGTAAAAATGTTGCATATCCTCTTTTATTTAAGAACAAAATACTCTGCTCATTACTTTTTTTGTTCGATATCAGTTCTTCTTCAAGCCTTCTGCTTAAAACACTACGATTTCCTGCCCTCAATTCTTCCCTTAGATCTACTAAAATCATCTCCGGCAAGGGCATGGAATTTGGACGGTTTTTCATGGTCAACAGGCCAATTCTTCCGTTCCCGGCACGATAATATGTTTCTACCGAAGGTGTTGCCGAGCCCAATACCAGGAGGCAGCCGTTCATATTGCAGCGTGCTCTGGCTATTTGCCTTGCATCATATTTCGGTGTATTTTCGGATTTATAGGTAGGTTCATGCTCTTCATCAATAATAATGATGCCTAAATTGCTATTCGGCGCAAAAACAGCCGACCGGGCTCCTATAACAACATCTACGGAACCTGCCTTGATCTTATGCCACTGATCAAAGCGTTCGCCCTGGGATAATCGGCTGTGCTGGATAGCTACTCTGTTACCGAATCTGGCTGTAAAACAATTTATCATCTGAGGTGTCAGTGATATTTCAGGCACCAGAACTATTGCTGTCTTACCGTTTTTTACAACTTCTTCAATAAGCCTGATATATATTTCAGTCTTTCCGCTGCCGGTAACACCATGCAGCAAGACTTCGTTCAGCTTATTTTCACTTACCAGAGGCAGGATTTCTTTCAGCACATTTTTTTGCTCATCTGTAAGAATGATATCTTTTGGTTTTTCGCATTCAAAACTGCCAAAAGGATCTCTCTCGACCTCCATTTCGCAATATGAGACCCATCCCTTTTTAGCCAAAGTTCGAACAGTGGCATGAGATATTCCTGTTATCTGAAGTAGATCCCGAAGTGCGCATATCTCTTCTGTAAACAGAACTTCCATAGCTCTGATATGATAAATGCTCTTTACCTTGCCTTCCTCTACCAAAGCGTCGAAATCATCTTTATTGATAGCTGGAATAACAGCTTTTACAGTTTTCTCATTTACCGGCTGAGCAAATGATTCATATTTTTCGACCAAACCATTATCGATTAAGAATCGTATATCTTTTTGAGCTTCGCCATTTCTGAAAAATTCCTGCTCAGGCAAACCTTCTTCTTTGTTTTTTATAAGGATTTCCATGATCGATTGCTGTGTTGAAGTCAATGATAAAGTTTTGATTTGTTCAGACACCTGTCCACCGGCAATACGAAGCCAGCTTTGTTTTTTAAGATTGATGCCTGCAGGAACCATTAAGCGTATAGCATCACCCCATGTACAGAAATATCGCTTTTTCATCCACTGTGCAAGCTTAATCATCTCACTTGACAATAAAGGAGATCTATCAACGATCTCAGCTATTCTTTTAAGTTTTTTAGTGGGTTCGTCAGTTCGAATATTGATTATCCACGCCGGTTTTAGTTTATTTTTGATTCCAAACGGAACAAGGACACGTACTCCAGGCACGATGTCTTCATCATTGTCTGCTGCCACAATATAGTCATAAAGCCTGTCATAACTTCTTGTCGCATCGGCGAGTGCAACCTCCGCAAGCAGCATAGTATTACCCCCATGTATAGATTTTGCGCCATTTGTGGCGCACAAACAGATAAAGGCGAAGGTTAATGATACCCCGCCTTTATATAGTACATTTTTATGTTTCTTAAGTCAAAAGTGTTTAGTTCCTTATAAACTTAACAGGAATATTCCTTATGAACATACTCCGGAATACCGCTGATATCTCCGCTGATTGAAAAAATAAATTGAGTATCAAATTTCTTAGAAAGGGTTTTAACTTGATCGAAAAAATAATCATATTGTTCATGATCGATTTCATAATTAGACAATGCATCAACATAAATGGCCTTAATATCATAATTTTGAGCAATCAGTCCGCACATGAAGGAAAGTAATTGTTCCAAAGTTTTTATTGGAAAATCAGAAATATTGACATATCGTATTTGATGTTTAAGATTAGTTATATGTGATATTCCTCGATTAATGAATACAACGTCTCCGTTGCTGTTGTCATAAAAATCATTAGCGCTTGCTATCAGGTATTTTGTCTTTCCAATCCCCTTGTTTCCATAAACAACCTTTATCATGGGTATCGTCCCCTTTCCTATTCTTTTTTGTTATTGTTTTCTCTTACAACCTCCATTTTAGAGACTGAGATTTCATAGGCTACTCTTTCTTCAGTTTCATTTTCGGAAATCTTTTTTTGATAGGTCCTGCTTTGAATACGCCCCCATACGCGTATATTGTCACCTATTTCAAAGGTGCTTGCAAACCTTGCATTCCTGCCCCATGCAATGCATGGAATATAGTCCGATTTGTTGTAGGCTCTGTTTACTGCTAATAGAATATCAGCAATTTCTCTTCCAAAAGGAGTTGTCCTGTACATCGGCTTTCTGCAAATAAAACCATTAAGACAAATCTGGTTTGGATTTCTATTTGTCACCTCCTCTTCAGAAATTTCAATTTCTCGGGCAAAAACAGTAAGCATCAGCTTATGCCCGCTGGTGCTATTGTAATTGTTATATGAACGAAATTGGCCCTCAACGATAAGATACTGGGATTTATCTATGCTTTCAGGATCTATCAAACGCTCAGAAAACATTACGGGTAAATTATCGTAAGCTTCACTTAGGCGGGGTACTTGTATATAAACTATGTAAAACCCTTCTCCGTACACTTCGTGGCTAAATTCAGGATCTGTTATAACCTTTCCAACAATACTAACACTGTTGTTATCTAAAGCCAAGTTTCCTGACATCCGAAACCCCAACTCCTCTCAAGTCTTTCGTATTTATCGAACATGCTACTTGATAATTATTATTCAGCTACAAGTTCGTTTAGAATAAATCTTTATTCAATATATTTTGCCTTGGTGTACTGTCTTGTTTAATATTATAAATAATGCTTAAAAATATACTTTGTCCATAATTGAATCATATAATATATTTCACCATAATAAAAGAGTATTAAACATGTTTTTTGTCAATCTTTTATTTGTCTGCCGTCATAACGGATCTTATAATCACCTTTTAACAAGATATCTGAAACTGTCACACATTCGAAGCCATTGGCAGTAAGATTTTCAAGTATTGATGGCAAAACATTTTCAGTATGCTTCGTATCATTATGAAATAGAATTATTGATCCATTTGCTGTCCTTTTAATGACCCGATTATAAATATCCTGCTTTGATAAACTGTCCTTCCAGTCAAGAGAATCGACATCCCATTGAATGGTCTGATATTCCATCTTTCTTGCCACTTTTACCGTTGTCGAACTATATTCACCGTATGGCGGTCTGAACAGGTTTACCTTCTTTCCGGTTATTTCTTCCAATATATCACTGCACAAGCCGATTTCCTCCCGTATTTTACTTTCCGGGATGTTACCCATATGTGCGTGGGAATATCCATGGTTGGCTACCTCATGTCCTCTCTCATTTATCAGTTTAACCATTTCCGGGTATTTTTTTGCCCAAATTCCCACTATGAAAAATGTAGCCCTGGCATTATATTTTTCGAGAGTATCAAGAATATTCGGGATATCGTCAGCTCCCCAGGCACAATCAAAAGTTATCGCGCATTTATTTCCTTCGCATTCTACCGAGTATATTGGTATGTCGTCACGATACTGATTTGAAACAGGAGCTAAATATTCTTTAACAATCAATGTATTTATGATAACGAGAATAATGACAGCGGCAACAAACAACAAGGGAACATAATCCTTCTTTCGGATAAAAAGAACTCCCATCAAAATTTCCGCCTTTAGAACTTATTTCTTATATAATTTTTATGCTTTCATGGGTAAGTTATGCCTGTGTCATCATTGGAGGTCGGATACGATTTTCAACTTCTAACTTCTAATCTCAAACCTCAAACCTCTGACTTCTAACTTCTTACCTCTTACTTCTTACCTCTATGAAATGAGCATATATTTTCCATTGATACTTTTTTTCACTAAACCGTTTAGCTCCAACTCCAATAGGATCTCAAACAACTCAATAAGCTGTATGGATGTTTTTTCTGAAAGCTCTTCATCAAATAGATCTTCTATTTTTAATGCATTGATAATTTTTTTCTCCTTCACTCCAAGGTTTGCCGTTCTATTTTTCTTTCTTTTCCTGCTTTTCTTCACAAGAGGAGATGATCCGAAACTAAGTTCATCTAAAATGTCATCTACGCTTAAGACAATTTTTGCTCCATCCTTGATCAATCTGTTGGTTCCCATACTGTTGTAATTATTAATGTTTCCCGGTATTGCAAAGACATCCCTGCCCTGTTCCAACGCGTAATTAGCGGTAATCAGAGAACCGCTCTTCATACCGGCTTCAACGATAAGGGTACCTATGGACATACCGCTTATTATACGGTTCCTGCCGGGAAAATTCATGGGCGAAGGAGGAGTTCCGGGAGGAAATTCGGATATGACAGCCCCTGAATCGCTGATTCTTTCCATAAGGCTTCTGTTTTCAGGAGGATATGCCACATCAACACCGCATCCCAATACCGCGACTGTTTCTCCGTCGGCCTCAAGAGCACCGGCATGAGCAGCAGTATCAATTCCCCTGGCCATTCCGCTTACTATGTTGATATCCGCAAGAGCCAGATTGAATGCCATTTTATTGGCAGTTTCAATTCCGTAACCCGATGCTTTCCTGGAGCCGACAATTGCTATGGAATTAGATTTTGGAATATAACCCCTTACATAAAGAACAAGAGGGGGATCTGATATATATTTCAGCATCTCCGGATATTCTTCATCCGATATAGTCAGAATATTAATTCTTTTTTTGCCGCATGTCTCAAGAATTCTGTTTACCTCGGTTCTTATTTCATCACCATGAAAATGATCATATTGCTGCTTTGAGAATCCAGCTCTCATAAGCATGCCGGCATCGGCCTCATAAACCTTTGAAGCGTTTCCCAGTGTCATTACCAGTTCCAGCTTTTTTTGAGGACGCAAATTTTCAATTCTGCTTAGCATAAGCCAAAATTCAATTTCCTTATTCAATCTTTCACCTCTGACTAAACCCTAACCGTCCGATCAAGAGCTCTGTATTGAATTGCTTCCGCAACATGTTTTGATTGGATAATTTCTGAGCCTTCCATGTCCGCAATTGTACGAGATACCTTCAATATGCGGTCATGCGCTCTGGCGCTTAAGTTAAGCCTGTCAAAAGCAGCCCTCAATACCTTTTTCCCTTCAACGCTCACTCTGCAGAATTCTCTTACCATAGCACCCTTTAAATGTGCATTGCAATAGATTCCGTATCTTTTATATCTTTCCTGCTGTATCTTTCTGGCTTGATTGACACGCTTTCTTATCTCTTCCGAGCTTTCCTCTGTCTTTTCGTTTTCGATTTCAATATATTTTAATGTTGGTACCTGGATATGTATATCTATCCTATCCATCAAAGGGCCGGAAAGTCTTGAAAGGTAATTTTCCGCATCCTTGAAGGAACAAGTGCATCTTTTGGTCGGGTCTCCATAATAGCCGCATTTACATGGATTAGCCGCTGCAACCAGCATGAATCTGCATGGATATGTAACAGAAGCATTTATTCTTGATATATTTGCCACCCCATCTTCAATAGGCTGCCTTAGCACATCCAGTGTTCTTCGGGGAAACTCAGGAATCTCATCAAGAAAAAGTACACCGTTGTGAGCCAGGCTGGCTTCTCCCGGCTTTGGCTGACTTCCGCCGCCTACCAGGCTTACAGCACTTACGGTATGGTGAGGAGAGCGGAAAGGCCTTTCCTGGATTATAGGTGAATCCTGTGCTATCAGCCCGGATACACTATATATTTTTGTGATTTCAAGAGACTCTTCAAAGGTCAGATCCGGCAGTATGGTCGGAAGCCGTCTGGCCAGCATTGTTTTACCGGAGCCGGGACTACCTATCATTATTAGATTGTGGCCTCCGCTTGCCGCTACTTCAAGCGCCCGCTTTGCGTTTTTCTGACCCTTTACATCAGAAAAATCATCCTGATAGATATTCTGGTTAGGAATGAACGCTTCAGAATGTGATTTCATACTAAGCGGATTTACTCCGGTAAAGTGTTCTACTGCTTCCCTGAGAGTATTTGCCGAATATATCTCCAGTCCGCGGATGACTGAAACTTCTTTATAGTTATTTTCGGGCACCATGATTTTTTTAAATCCAAGCTCTTTTGCTGCAATTGCTTTACACAACATTCCGGAGATATGGCGGATACTGCCGTCAAGAGCGAGTTCCCCGGCGAGCATATAACCTTCGGTCGCATTTTGTGGGATGATCCCTGCAGAAGCAAGAATACTGAGAGCTATTGGTAAATCAAATCCCGAGCCTTCTTTTCTGGTATCTGCCGGTGCAAGATTAACAGTTATCCGTCTGATCGGGAACTCATAACCGGAGTTGTTGATTGCAGCTTTGACTCTTTCCCTGGCTTCTTTTACCGAAGGATCTGCCAGACCAACTATATCAAATGCCGGAATACCATTGGATATATCAGATTCAACCTGAATATGATAGCCTTCAAGCCCTATTAGTCCGCAGGTGGAAACTCTGCTGAACATAAAATACCTCCATACAGGAAAATCTGTTTGGAGTATATGCTAACATATATTACTTATTTTTACAAGTATTTTTACTTATAATTATTAAATTTTGTATTTATAGCTTAGGAGCATACCATAATCTCCGGCGGGAATGAATCCCAGTTTCTCATAAACACTACCGGCTTCTTCATTGCTGTAGAACAGATTGGGTATTTTATTGGAATCATAAAGATCCCGGCATATACAGGAAACTACCAGCGATGCAAGACCCTGATTGCGGAATTCGGGACGGGTAACTACACCGCCGATAGTGGCATATTTTGACGACTCTATGGTTGTATAGGCTTGTGATACTATTAACCCATCCTTTTTAAGAACGAAATACCTGCATATCCCCAATTCTATCCGTCTTCTGATGCCCCGTTCAATTTCGCCTTCATTATTATAAAACCGTGCGAATTCAGGTATGCTGTATATCAGTTCGGCAAGCTCTTTGCAATCTTCCAGATCAGCCCGGGTAACTTCCTCGCATTCAACAAGCTTGTTTATATCCCTGTGTATCATATGGCACGAAGGTTCAAGGACCACACCGTTCAAATCCAGAGATATTTCACTTAAAATATCAAGTTTGCCTGCAATAATATCAGCGCCAATAAAAGAAATAAAGCTGCCAAGCTCCTCCAGATCATAAAGAAAACCCTTGCTGTATATATAGAGGCTGTTGAAATGCCTCATAAGCACCGCAAGGGTATTCCCACTTTCATCTTTATAGAGCCAGACATCCTGAAAATCCTTTTCAAAGCCATATTTCTCAATATGGGCTAAGAGAGTTGTATTAATGCTGCCCTCATAATCAAGATATTCGACAACTCTTTCGTAATCTTTTTTTTCGGCTCTTTTTATCATTTTACCTCATTAGTCGATGAAACTTTTATTTATTTTCCTTATATCGACCCCTACCTTATCAAGATAC
>JAAYNO010000145.1 GCA_012520855.1 Clostridiaceae bacterium
AATGAGTAATATCAAGAAAACACTCATCGACAGAATAGCGCTCAATAAGGGGCGAATACTCGCTTAATAAATCGATGAGGGCATTGGAACACTGCATATATAACGAATAATCGGGAGGTACGACAATCAAATCCGGACATTTGCTCCTTGCCTGCCAGAGAACCTCACCTGTATGGATACCGCGTCTTTTCGCAGGTATGGATTTTGCCAGAACAATGCCATGACGTTTTTCTTCATTGCCTCCTACCACGCTTGGCACCTCCCGAAGATCCAGGCTTGCCCCGTGCTGAAGGCGATAAGCGGCTTCCCAGCTCAAATAAGCGGAGTTAACGTCAATGTGCAGGATGATGCGATCCCCGCTTTTATTAGCTTCCATTCTATCCTCCATCTTATGCTTTTATTATATCCATATTACATATTATAAACGAACAGATGTTCGATGTAAAGAAGCAAAAAATAGTCTGAATACCATTTGGTTCTCATAGTTCATTATTTCTAATGAGTTTTGGGGACGGTCCTCTTTACTCATTCTTGAATATCGGGTAACGGACCTTTGAGTTTTGGGGACAGACCCCGTTACTCATTAAAGTTACCAAAAGGGTGCCTGTAGCATTAATCAATAAGCCGACATATTGTTACAGAATTATTCTGTTCCAAATACTTTCAGCTTTGCAAACCTGTTCTATGATATAATTAAGCATAACCGTAAAGAATTTGATGCAATCTATATGAGAGGATGATGACTATGAGCAGGATAAATAGATTCAAAAACACTCTTAAAGGACTGACAAACGCTATTGCCCGCTTCCCTCTGACATCGGTGTTTCTTTTGGCAGCAGCAATCGTTAATGCCATTGATATTCAGAGAGGAAAGGACGATTTTCCGAAATATTTTCTATCCCTGATTATAGGGGCATCTCTCGGAGCTGCAGCTCAAATGGTTTATGAGAGGTTCTTTCACAAGCGTTCTTCCGGCATAGCTTTAAATGCCGCGGCGGCAATACTGACGCTTGGATATTTCCTGATAATTTTCCCCGCCCCGGAGCTGAGCCTTGAAATAACCGTAAGAACCATTGTTGCCATATTTGCGCTGTTTATCACATTTATATTGATTCCGGCGATCAGGAGCAGGATAAGCTTCAACGAAAGCTTCATGGTGGCGTTCAAAGCCTTTTTCATATCGATATTCTTTGCGGGAATTATTTTCGCGGGGACCAGCATCATAATGGGGGCTACAAACATACTTCTTTTCACAGTAAAAAGCAAGGCATATACCCATGCCATGAACATAATCTTTGTATTATTCGCGCCTGTTTATTTTCTGTCCCTCATACCCGCTTATTACGGAAAATCAGATGATGCCGCTTCTGAAGAAGCCATGGAATCAAAAGAGGAAAAAATCAATAAAATGGCCGATTGCCCGAAGTATCTCGAGATACTCATTTCATATATCATAATTCCCTTGACTGCGGTATTTACGGCAATTCTGGCCGTATATATACTTATGAACATCGGCAGGGCTTTCTGGACCGATAATTTGCTGGAGCCCATGCTTGTGTCGTATTCAATAACGGTAATTGTGGTCTATATACTCGCAAGCAGGCTGGAGAACAAATTCGCACAGCTTTTCAGAAGGATATTTCCCAAGATCCTGGTTCCCATAGTAGTCTTTCAGACCATTGCCTCTGTCATGAAAATTGGTGACATGGGAATGACCCATAGCCGTTATTATGTGATATTGTTCGGAATTTTTGCGACTGTCGCGGGTGTTTTGTTCAGTTTTATGCCCGTCAGGAAAAACGGTATTGTCGCAGGCATACTGATTATTTTATCATTAATATCCATAGTACCTCCGGTTGATGCTTTCACTGTCAGCCGCAGCAACCAGATCGCCATACTTCGAAATGTACTTGAAAAGAACAATATGCTTGCAGGGAACACCATAAAGCCCGGTCCGAGCATTTCCAAGGAGGACAAGAAAAAAATCGCCGACTCATTGGGTTATTTGAACAGAATGGATTATATCGACAAAATTCCGTTTATCCCCGCAGATTTCAATTATTATTCCGATTTTGACAAAACTTTTGGCTTCAACCAATATGGGATAGATGCGGAAATACCTAAGTTTGTATATCTCAAGCTGGTTGATGATGCCATGATCAGAGTTGCAGGTTATGATGCAATGGCCAGTACAAGCATTAATATCCCCGGAAGAAGCGGGGAAGAGGAGATCATTGGAATCATAACCACGTCGGGAAAGAGCTTTACCCTTAAAAAACGTTATACTCCGGAAGACAATATCATAGTGTTGGTCGGAGAAAACGCAACAGAGAAGATCAGTTTTTCGTCAAAGAGGATATTCGATGCGTTTGCAGAGAGCCAATCAGGCGTAAAGGATACCATTTCCCTTGAAGAGGCAACGTTTTCTGAGGAAAATGAAAATGCGGCGATAACCGTTGTTGTGCAAACCTTGAGTATGGAAAATGTGTCGTCTGGCGGCTACTATAACGCTGATGCATATATTCTTGTGAAGATTAAGGAGTAGCAAAATCCTTATTTTTCCTGCCGTGGCTTTTTCCTAAACATGGCACAGCTATTTCTGACGCAGGGACATTTAGGGAAGTCTTTATCAGGCATGCCTGATTCCCCGGATTTTTTGAATGTGCTTTAGTTTTACCTGTTGTTATTCCGTTATGCCGTAAAATACATTATTATGGTATATGGGAAATTGCTTCCCCATATATATTCAAAGAACTTAAGGAGGCCATTATGATCGACATATCGGCAAAACTCGCCAGGGAGCTTTCCATCAAGCAATCCCAGATTGAAAGTGCGATAAAGCTTATTGATGAAGGAAATACCATTCCTTTTATAGCACGCTATAGAAAGGAAGTAACCGGGGGATTGGACGATCAGGTTCTGCGAGAGCTTTTTGATCGCCTTACTTACTTACGGAATCTTGAGAACCGCAAAGAAGAGGTAAAAAGATTGATCGAAGCCCAGGAAATGCTGACAGAGGAGATTTCGCAAGCTCTTGATAAAGCGGTGACCCTTCAGGAGATCGAAGACATTTACCGTCCATTCAGGCCAAAACGCAGAACGAGGGCATCAATGGCCAGAGAAAAGGGTCTTGAACCCCTGGCTGTGATAATATATTCTCAAAAGCTTGTTCATGGCGATGTTATTGCCCTGGCATCAGAGTATATCGATGAAGAAAAGGGTGTTGATACAGCCGAAGATGCCATTTCGGGCGCTATGGACATTATAGCCGAGACAATATCGGATAATGCTGAATACAGAAGGGCAATTCGTGAGCTTACCTTCAAGGAGGGCATTATAATCACCGCAGCCAAAAAAGAAGAGGATTCACCCTATCGAATGTATTATGATTTCAAAGAACCTGTGTCCAGGATAGCTCCCCACAGAGTTCTGGCCATTGACAGGGGTGAAAAGGAAGAATTTCTATCGGTAAAGATCGAAGCCCCCGAAACCCGTATCATAGACTGGCTTAAAAGCAAAACCCTTTCCAAAA
>JAAYNO010000146.1 GCA_012520855.1 Clostridiaceae bacterium
GAGACCATTATTTCATTCTCAATGCCTCTTAAGGATTCAGCCAGCAAAGATAGCAGGGTTGCTCCCTGCGGAAGAATATCAGCACTTCCGGAATCAAAGAAAACCTCCTGCTCAAGGCGTATGAGAATAAAATCCTTCTCTTCGATAACCTGAACCTTATCGTCTATTCCCTGCTCTTTTATCGTATCTCTTATATCGTTCTTTGCATCGTCCAGCTCTTTGTCCTTCAGGTTTTGTTCCGAATCAACAACCATTCTTTCAGCATCCTGAACATACTTTTCCTTACGCTTCGCTTCGGCCTCTTCACTGTCATATTTCGTAAAATCAAAAGTGATTATGCTGTTACCCGTACCTTCAAGAATCGAATCACTACCTTTAAGATTAATCATTGTATATGACAGGCTTGCCGCAATCTCGGAGAAAGTGTTCTGATCCACAGTGGACATGGAAAACAAAAGTACGAAAAAGACCAACATATTCGTAACCAGATCACCGTATGTTGCCATCCATGCCGGTGCGCCGGCATCTTCGGACTCCTTTTTTCTTGCCATAATCTCACCTGTTTCTCTTTATTCTGCTGGTCCTTCCTGCTTCTCAGGACCTTTTGCAGCCAATTCATATGCGGTCCTCTGTTCAGGTGACAGGAAGGTTTTCAGCTTATGCTCCATCAGTCTTGGGTTTTCACCTGACTGAATCGACAGAACGCCCTCCATCATCATTTCCCTCAACCGAATTTCCTCTGCGCTGTTACCGGCGAGCTTGTTCGCGATAGGATTGCAAACATAGTTTGCCAGAATACTCCCATAGAAAGTAGTTAACAAGGCCAGAGCCATAGCCGGGCCAATACTTGACGGATCATCAAGGGATCTTAAAAGGTTGATAAGACCTAAGAGCGTACCAATCAGACCCCAGGCAGGAAATTGCGCTGCCAGGGCCTTAAAATATGCCTGGGCATTCTGGTGCCTCACAGCCATACTGTCTATATCAAGCTCCATCGTAGTTTTTACTATCTCAGCTTCTATACCGTCTACAACAAGCTCCATAGCCTTATTGAGAAAATCATCCTTTATGGCATCCTGAGCTGATTCCAAGGCCAGAAGGCCTTCTCTTCGTGCTTTCTGAGACAGCTCCACCAACGTCCGTATGGTGTCCATAGCAGATGTCTTAGGCTCTTTAAATATCAGTGGAATTGCCTTAAAAGCTCTTATTGTCTCGGACAAAGGAAAACCCATTATAGTTGAAAAGAATCCGCCGCCCATTGTTACAATAAATGATCCCACGTCTATATAACTGGAAACATCACCACCGCTGTACATACCATAGACAACGACAGCGGCACCTGCAATCAAGCCGATAATTGTTCCTAGATCCATCATTTCACCCGCTTTTGTATATCTTCATAGTTCCTGAGTAAATACTTAATAAAATCATATATTCATTATCAAAGCATATATCGGCATAAATCTGCTCCCGGTTTAATTGTGCTGAATATAAAAAGGGAGCAGCACATGTTAGCTCCTCCCAAATTACTGTCATACCAAAAACAAAGATGAAAGAGCATGATTTAAACTCATGCTCTTCTCTAAAAAATCCATATAAAAAAGAACGCAATAAGTCCCTAAAAAGCGTCTGGACTCAATCTCTTTTGATTGGGGTTGCGGGTAAAGCAGTAAACCCTTCGCCTAATACTTCTCGTACATCAATCAGAAGAACAAATGCACTTTGATCACATTCCTTTACAATTCCCTTCACAATGGGAATCTCTTCACGTTTTACCACACAGAGAAGGACTGTTTTGTCCTTCTTACTGTACATGCCCATTCCTTTTAGTCCGGTTACACCTCTGTCTACTTCGCTAAGGAGCCTTTGTGCTATTATTTCGGATTTCTCAGATATGATTAAAAGGCTCTTGGAAAAATGCATTCCTTCCAGATATGCGTCTATACTTTTTGAGGCAATATAGAGACTCAATGAAGCATAAAGTCCGAGCTTAACACTTTTAAATGCAATAGTCGCAAAGATGATAACACATCCGTCCATGAATAAAAGATATTGACCAACTGAAAATTTCGGAAATATTTTTCTCAATACGGCAGCAAGTAGGTCGGTTCCGCCTGTGGTGGCATCTTCCTTAAGTACAATTGCCAAACCAAATCCCATTATTCCTCCACCCATCAGCGCATAGAGAAGCAAATCCGGATTTGCCATTTCATTATCCAGATTTATAAAGTATTCAGTAATAAGCCAATTAAAAAAAGGAAAGGTCAAATCTATCATCAATGAGAGCGTAACTGCTCCAAATAAAGAGCGTATAATGAATCTGCGGCCTTTGCTTTTATATCCTAAAAGAAATAGCGGTATATTAAAAACAAGCATCAGGATTCCCACAGGGATGATTCCATTTAAAATATAATAGACAACAGTAGAAAGTCCTGAGACTCCGCCTGGCGCAAGCTTAAAGGGAATAAGAAAAACATTCATTGAAATAGCGGTGATTAAGCAACCCAAAGCAATCAAAACATAAGGTTTCCATGACCTTTTTTCCCTGCCCATTAATACTTCCTCCACCTTTTTTTCATAGTATATGTAAGAAAAGCTCTCTAAAACCTGATTCCTGCTATTGGTTCCGCTAATAATCGCCAAATAAAGAACCCCTCCCTGCTATGCAATCACAGATTGCTCGCAGGGGCCCGGGAACCTTGTTATTCCATAATAA
>JAAYNO010000147.1 GCA_012520855.1 Clostridiaceae bacterium
AGTCGGTGTAACGCTGCCAGACCTCTTGTTTTTGCAATCCCCATTTTTCGGCATCTCCTTTATAGCGTTCTGACAGGAACCTCTGGCTTTCGATAACAAGCTCCCTGTTCAGCTCAGGTACTGCTTCGATCAATATTTCTGCAGCTTTATCAGGGTTTTCAATGGCATACTCATATCCCTTTATCGTTGCCGTCATAAATGACTCTGCGAGTTTTTTATTTTCATTGAGAATATCTTCATTTGTTATGATCACCGGTGTGTAATAGTCAAAGACAGGGGCTATCTTGCCTATATCAATATAATTCAGCTCCATACCCTTTAGCTTTGCCTCGATTCCTGCCCAGCCCTCAAAAATCCATGCAAAATCTATCTGGCCTGTAGCGCTCGCCTGGAAGAAATCTGCATCTCCGGTTGTCATGATCTTGACCTTTGAAAAATCGGCTCCAGCCTGGTCCATAAGATATTTGATAGTTGCCTCTTCCATTTCCGAACCCCAGCCGCCATATGTTTTACCTTCAAAGTCCTTCGGCGAAAGAATGTTTTTTTCCTTAAGAGAGGCAAATCCTGATGTGTTATGCTGAATAACAGCGGCTATGGAAACCAAAGGTACACCGGCCGCTCTTGCATAGGTCACGCCTTCCTGATAGCTGATCCCGAATTGCGCTTTTCCCGAGGCTACTATAGTATCACTGGAACCCTCCTGTGGTTGTATTATCTCAACGTCAAGACCCTGATCCCTGTAAAAGCCTTTTTCTTTCGCAGCATAAATTCCGGTATGATTGGTATTAGGAGTCCAATCCAGTACAAATGTCACCTTCTTCATGGTTCCCGGCTTCTTTTCAGCTGAACATGCAGTAATCGTAAAAATAACAGCAATAGCTAAAATAAATGATACTATCGGTTTCAATATATTATTGGTTTTCATAAAACTCTTCCCTTTCGTTTAAACATAATCAATATGATTTATTATCTTTTTTTCAATAAATTCTATAAGCTTGTACAATCCTAAGCTTAAAACGACGATCAGAACTACGTCAGCAAAAAGTACTGCTGTCCTGAAGCTGGTCATGGCACGTGTCATAAAAATCCCAAGTCCCTTTTGTGCTCCTACCCATTCTGAGATCACAGCTCCCATGATGCTGTAGGTGGCGGCAATTTTCAGGCCGGAGAACAACCCGGGCATGGCTTGTGGTATCCTGGCAAGGACAAAGCTTTTCCATCTGCTTGCTCCCATCACCTTTAATATGAATTCCAGGTCCTCATTAATCTTTATAAGATCCTGCGTGAATGTTACGGTAATAGGAAAAAAGCAGACTAACACGACGATAACTACCTTGGGCAGAAAACCAAAGCCGAACCAGATCGCAAACAGAGGGGCTAAAATAATAAGCGGTATTGTCTGAGACACCACAAACAACGGGTAAAAGGCTATTCTAACCGGTTTATAAAACCCCATTATAAGACCAAAGCACATTCCTGCGACTATAGCTATGATAAACCCTATCAAAGCCTCTCCTAAAGTAACTAGAGTATGAGAAAGCAGCAGCTTTCTCTCAAGATAAAGCGACTTGATAATATTTATGGGGCTGGGCAGAATAAAGGCTTCAATTTTTAATATATCAACAGCCAGCTGCCAAAGTATCACAAAAAATAGTGCAACCGCAGCAGGAATGATTTTTAGTTTATATTCCCTGTACTTATTCTTTTGTCCTGTACTTTCCGACTTTTTCATCAATAGTTATACCCTCCGGTCTGTAGTCGATCTTAACAACAGAAAGAACTCGTGCTGCACCTTCCTGGATGCATATTTGCTGTGCCTTTTTGACAATTTCAAGCAGAGTATCAAGCTCCCCTTCCATTGTCGTTTCCATAGGACCTACCTCATATGGAACACCGCTTTGTGCTATCATTTCAATAACCTTATCTACAATTGGGTAAACGAGTTCAGGTGCTGTATTGGGTATGACCTGAAGACTTAGATTAATGCTTGACATCTTATAAACCCTTCCTTTCTTTGCGGGTCGAGAGTTAAACCATAGCAACCTTCAGTACTCTTTATATATTGCATTATGCGGTACTAAACTTCTGCTTAGTGTGGATAACAATGTAAAAGATCAACGGCATGATTTTCATGGTATAAAACAAATACCGCCCTACAGAGGCGGCATAAAGACTAATCTACATTGCGCATTCCCTCCGCTGGTGCTAACCAGATCAGGTTCCAAATGGTCGGGATAAAAAATCCCCTCTCAGCCGGTTCACCGGCTCCCACATGCTATTTATTATTATGGTTATTCTACTTAATTATTTTCAGTATGTCAAGAAAAGTTCACCGATAGATTCTATACCGATGTCTGAAGCTGAAATATATTCATACAAATATCCGGCATATTATTTACATAATTATTTGTGTATGATACGATATGGTAGGATTTTACTAGGTATAGCAATACTTAGCTAAGATTGATTTTATCGTTTCTTTATTAAAATCAAAGGGGGATTCTTTCATGAAAAGAGTCAAAAAAATCGTATCCTTATTATCACTCTTACTGATGGTTGTTATGCTTACGGGCTGCCTTTCGATTGACATGAAGGTAGGAAAGAACGGCTCGCTGGACATGACTTATACCATTGACACCTCACAGACACAAGGGATGATGTCATTTAAGGACATAGAAAAAGCTATCGAAGATTCAGTCGAAGGCATGAATGATACTGCTGGCAAAAAAATTGCAAAGCTTAAGGGCGTTAAAGAAAACAAAGGTAAAAAAACCGTAACAGCCACTGTAAATGTGACAGATATCAATAAGATGGGTGACGGCTCTTTCTTCGGAACAGTGAAAGAATACCGGAAAGAAAACGGCAGAGGTCTTGACAATCTTGTCAATACCAAAGACAAGAGTGTTAAAGAGGATAAGGTTTCCGACAAGCTGCAAATGGTTTATTTCCCGATGGGAGGCACTGAACAGTATGGTTTGATAGAAGTTACAGTTACTGTTCCCGGTAATATCCAATACATAACCGATGGCGGCGAAATAGATAAGAAGAACATCGTAGTATTCAGCGGTCAGGATCCTCTTGTCGTATTCAAAAAAGGCGGCGGATTTCCTTTTTGGCTGCTTATAATAGCTGCCATTGCTGTTGTATTCTTTATGATGACTAGAAAGAAATCTTCGGCTCCAGTAAGTGCAGCTCCCGCTGCAGAAGCTCCCGTACAACCGCCTGTACAGAGTGATGCGCCGCAGTCAGCACCAGTCCAGCCACCTTTACAGACTCCCCCGGCAGAATCACAGACAGCAGCACCTGATGATTCAGGCAATAACGCAGCTGAATAATAAAATCGATAATTTAAGTATGAGTATAGGGGACGGTCCTCTATACTCATTTTATTCATTCTAAAAATTGACGGGTATTGGGTCGCCTAAGGATATAAAATCTTCACCGACATGACAGTCAAAGCATAGGACATGGACTCCTGCTTCAGAAGCCTTTTTTAGTTCATAACCGAATTCAGGATGGGTTTTGACATTTGGTGAAAAAGATAAAACATCTTTCATCTGGACTATGAAAGCTATATAGGCTTCATACCCTTTGGAAGCGGCTTTGGCAAGCTCCTTCAAATGCTTTATTCCGCGCTCGGTAGGCGCATCGGGAAAAAGAGCAATATTATTCTCTTCGAGTGTAACGCCCTTTACTTCAACTAAAGCCTTCTTTGTATCCGTTTCAATGTATAGATCAAACCTGGAATCCATAAACTGTTTTTCGGACCTGATCAGTGTAACTGAGTTGAGACCGGAAAGCTCCAAACCGCTTTTGACAGCTTCTCTGAGCACCTTATTAGATGCTGTGCTGTCAATATTTATAAGCCTTTTTCCCTTTTCAACACCGATTACTGAAAACCCGGTTTTACGCTTTTTGTTATCCGCTTTCTCGAGGAAGACAGTCGCTCCCGGAATAAAAAGCTCGCGGCATCTCCCGGTATTGCGAACATGAGCTGTAATTATTCCACCATTATACTCACACTTTGCTATAAACCTGTTAGGTCTTTCAATAAATTTTGCCTTTACAATATTCAGATACTTCATTAATGCTCCTTTTCACTGTTCACCGATTGCGAAATATCTTAGCCCATAACTACTTCGACTTCGTGTTCCAAACCGTCATTAAATACTGGCAGGATATTACCGATTATATTCCGGCCGTCAACTGATATTTTCTCTATCCCCTTTTCGACATGATGCGGATTGAATACTTTGATAACATATGTAGATCCTCTGAATTTACGTCTTACAGTATAGCCGTCCCATTGGGATGGTATGCATGGATTTATCCTGAGGCCATTGTAATCGGGTTGTATTCCTAAAATCCATTGCGAAACCGCTGCAAACGTCCATGCCGCGGTACCGGTAAGCCACGAGTTCTTGGCTTCACCAGGCTTTTTAGCCTCCTTCCCCGCTATCATCTGAGAGTACACATAAGGCTCTGTTTTATGTATTTCACTTATGTCTTCGATATATGACGGAGTGATTTTCTTATACAGTTCGAAGGCTCTGTTTCCATGACCAAGAACTGTTTCTGCACAAATGATCCATGGATTGTTATGACAGAAAATACCCCCGTTTTCCTTATAGCCCGGAGGATATGAGGTGATTTCACCAATATTCTTGTCATACTTCTGGTAAGCGGGACAATTCAATACTATACCATACTTGCATTCCAAGCGCTCCTTTACGGAATCAAGCGCTTTTTGTGCAAGACCGTTCTCTACTCCTATCCCGGCCATAACGCACATTCCCTGAGGTTCTATATAGATCTGCCCTTCCCTGTTTTCTTTGCTCCCTATTTTATTGCCAAAAGCATCATAAGCTCTCAGGAACCAGTCTCCATCAAAGCCATGTTCATATATCCTCTGTCTCATATCCTCTATTATTCCGTCGGCTATATCTGCCTCATCGGTAAAACCTTTATATCTCATCAAATATGAGTATTCTGGCCCTGTAAAAACCAATAGTCCTGCAATGAAAATGCTTTCGGCTACACGCCCATCCGGATCGCCATAGGTCTGGAATAATTCATCCGGTGTGGTTGAGAAGCAGTTGAGATTCAGGCAATCATTCCAATCAGCACGCCCGATCAGAGGAAGTCCATGAGGACCCAGATTTTCAACTACATGATAAAAAGAACGGCGTAAATGATCCAGGAGCGTATCGGTATTATTGGGATTCGAATCAAAGGGAACCTGTTCATCCAGAATCGTGTAGTCACCGGTCTCTTTTATATATGCCGAAGTCCCCAGTATAAGCCAGAGAGGATCGTCATTAAAGCCTCCTCCAATATCATTATTGCCTTTTTTGGTCAGTGGCTGGTATTGATGGTAGCAGCCTCCGTCCAGAAATTGGGTCGAGGCAATATCCAATATTCTTTCTCTTGCCCTTTCGGGAATCTGGTGAACAAAGCCTAAAAGGTCCTGGTTGGAATCTCTGAAGCCCATTCCGCGCCCAATACCGGATTCAAAATATGATGCGCTTCTGGACATATTGAAAGTGACCATGCATTGATATGGATTCCAAATATTGACCATACGATTGAGTCTATCATCATTACTTTTTAAATTGTAAACAGAAAGAAGGCAATCCCAATAGTTTTTTAATTCATATAATGCCTGACTAACCTTTTCCGGGGTGTTGAAGCATTTCTGCATTTCTTTAGCCTTAGTCTTGTTTATAATATTTGGAGCTTCCCATTTTTCAAAATGATTATTCTCCGCATACCCAAGAACGAAAATGATTTCCTTTTCCTCGTCCGGTTCCAAATCTATATCAAAAAAATGTGATGCTACCGGCTGCCAGCCTAAAGCTACTGAATTATATGCTTTGCCTTCAATCACTGCTTTAGGCGATTCAAGCCCGTTATACAGACCGATAAATGATTCCCTGTCAGTATCAAAGCCGTCGATTGGTGTATTCGACCAAAAGAAGGCGTAATGGTTACGACGTTCCCTGTACTCAGTTTTATGATAAATAGCAGAGTCCTCGATCTCTACCTCACCGGTTGAGAAATTTCTCTGAAAGTTTGTCATATCATCATAAGCATTCCATAAGCACCATTCCACGAAAGAAAACAGCTTGATGTTCTTATTCTTCGGGGATAAGTTTTTTATTGTAAGCTTAGTAACCTCTCCATTAAAATTAAGGGGAACAAAAGATAACTGGCTAAGCGAAACTCCGCTTTTCTGTCCTGTGATCCTGGTGTACCCAAGACCATGCCTGCACTCATAATGATCTAAATCTTTCTTTACCGGCATCCAGCCGGGGGTCCAGATCTCTCCGCCGTCATTTATGTAAAAATAACGCCCGTTATTGTCTATAGGAATGTTATTATACCTGTAACGGGTTATCCTTCTTAACCGGGCATCCCTATAAAAACAGTAACCACCGGAGGTATTAGATATAAGACTGAAAAAATCCTCATTCCCAAGATAGTTGATCCAGGGATATGGTGTTTTTGGAGTATTGATCACATACTCTTTATTTATATCATCAAAGAAACCGAATTTCATACCTGCCTCCTCCTCGTAAACGGCTCAGCGCATGATTCTCTTCTTATAAGCTCTACATCCATCATGTATTCAGTAAGTCGGGTCGTTGCATCCTTCACCATGTCTGAAACGGCTACTACTGCCTTCTGTGCAATTCTATAGAAGGGTATTTTAACGGTGGTAAGTTTAGGATCCACTACAGATGCTATGGGTGAATCATCATATCCTATAACCGATATATCCTCGGGAACTTTTATGCCATGCCGCTTAAATACTTCAACAGCAGCCAGCGCCATTTCATCATTGCAGGCGATCAGAGCAGTAGGCAGTTTTCCTATCTTTATCATCTTCGTTATTGCATTTTCAGTTTTGCTCTTAACAAAATCGCCCTTAACACAGTACTCTTTCTTTATAGGTATCCCATGGAACTCCATCCTTTTTCTAAATTCATCTTTGCGGACAAAGCCTGAATAAGTAGTGTCGCGGCCCTCTATCAGCCCGATTTCCTTATGGCCTGAAGAAACCAACTCATCGACGCATTCATCAATACCCTTTCTGTCATCTGGATTGATCACCGTTATCTTCCCGTCCGGTGCCATAATTTGTTTGATTTCATCCGGATCATAATCAACAATAACCAGAGGATTATTTATTTTTGAGATAATGGATCTGATCTCTTCATTTCGCTCTGTTCCTATTATTATTCCGGCGTCAATACGCTTTTGCAGGAATGTTTGTTGTATGCGCCTGCAATCGTGAGGGTCATAGATGGTGTGTATCAAAACATAGTAGCCCTTATAGTTCCCGGTATCTACAACAGCTTCGACAAACGGACCGAAATAGCTGTTTCCGTACACTCTCAGAGGGTTCCTTTTCCCATAAACCGAGAACAGAAACAGGCCGATCGTATCTGTTCCCTTGCCTGCCAGTACTCTGGCAGAGATATTGGGCTCAAAATCGTACTCACTGATTACCTTCATAACTTTTTCACGTGTTTTCTCGGGAACATTGCTGTAGTTGTTCAATACCCTTGAGACCGTACTTCGTGAAACTCCTGCCAGCCTGGCAATTTCTTCACTTTTCATCCTATACCTCACATGATGAACGCGCGTTTATGGATAAATTATATATCAGATTCTGTCTAACTGCAAGTGATAAATATCATCCCGGAACTCAATATTTAATATAGGTAAGAAAACTCTGGATCCTTGCTTGATCCGGGTATTTCATGCTAGAATTGGATGTTATTATATACACTTATAAGGAATTCATCGGATTATGGTTAGATTCTTCATTTTAATTATTTATTTAGCTTTCATCAGCCTGGGACTTCCTGATTCTCTTTTAGGAGCAGCATGGCCTGTCATAAGGATCGACCTTGGCGCATCTCTTGAAGCAGCGGGGATAATATCAATGATAATAACCTTTGGCACTATTATTTCCAGCTTATTGAGCGAGAAGCTGATAAAGCGCTTCGGAACAGGGAAAGTAACTTTTGTAAGTGTGTTGGCGACCGCTGCGGCACTGCTTGGTTTTTCGGTCTCCAGCTCATTTGCCTGGCTTATATTATTCGCTGTACCTTTAGGTTTAGGGGCAGGCTCAGTAGACGCGGGACTGAACAATTTTGTAGCCCTGCATTATAAAGCCCACCACATGAGCTGGCTTCATTGCTTTTGGGGAATTGGCGCAACTCTGGGGCCGGTAATAATCTCCAGAGGTATAAAATTAAACAACGATTGGCGAAGCGGATATCTAACTATCAGTATAATTCAAGCTTTTTTAGTTGTGATTTTATTCTTTTCAATACCTGTATGGAACAAAATATCGGCAAATACTAATCTGCAGACCACATACACACACGGGGATGAGAGTAACGGTTTTAGTGTATTTAGGATAAAGGGACTAAAGCTATCGCTAACAGCATTCCTTTTTTACTGCGGTGTTGAGTCAACAACCGGCCTGTGGGGAAGCAGTTACCTTGTGAACATAAAAAATTTGTCTCCCGCAGATGCTGCTCGCTGGATTTCTGTCTATTATGCAGGAATCACCATAGGCAGATTGATTGTTGGCTTTATTACAATGAAATTCAACAGCCGGACATTAATACGCGGGGGACAAGCCATAGTTCTTACAGGTGTGGTTTTACTGCTTCTGCCTCTGCCCGTACCGATCTCACTCGCCGGATTTGTACTTATTGGGCTTGGCTGTGCTCCAATATTTCCTTCTATGCTCCATGAGACCCCAAATCGATTCGGAAAGGATAATTCACAAAAAATAATGGGGCTGCAAATGGCCTTTGCGTATATCGGCAGCGCTTTTCTACCGCCTGTAACAGGATTTATAGCAGCCAAAACAACAATAATGACCATGCCCTTTCTTCTGCTTTCATTTACATTGATAATGCTTGTAACAACTGAACTGATTAACTGGATTTTAATAAAAAATAAACCGGTCTTGTAAGACCGGTATTATAGTCATTTATACAAAACTTGACGATCCTACATATGCAGCCTTTCGAAAAGACAGATGAAATGAGCCATGAGAACACAGAGGAACCGTTCCCTTGTGTTCTTTTGTTTACACCAGGACAGGTTCTATTTGTTTGCCATCAAGCGCGTGTTCGATGGTTGGAACTATCAGCTTGAATTTGGCTACCAGACTTGTAGGCTTTTTTATTGCGTCATCCTGTCCAAATGGTACAAAATAAATATTTTTAGTGTTTATTAAGCTTCCAATATTCCTGGCGCTGCCCGAAAGGCCGTCATTTGTGGCAATTGCCAGCACAACAGGCATTTGATTTCGAAGATGTGCTTTTACAGCCATGGTTACTGGGGTATCTGTAATACCGCCGGCTATCTTTCCCAATGTGTTTCCCGTGCAGGGAGCAACCAGGACCAAATCGAGCAATCTTTCAGGACCGATGGGTTCAGCGTCGGAAATAGAATCGATACATTTTTTGCCCGAGATCAATTCAAGACTATTTCTAATTTCTTCTGCCCTGCCAAAGCGTGAATCTATTGTTGCCACATTATTTGATATGATAGGTGTGATATCGGCTCCAAGGAAAACCAACCGTTCAAACTCCACCATAGCTTCACCGATAGTACAAAAGGACCCCGTAACCGCAATACCTATTTTTTTGCCATTAACGCCCATCAGTGTCCACCCCACTCTTCTTCAATAATGTTATATATTGTTCGGCGGATTATATTTCCTGCCGTAAGAGGTGCTACCCTGCCCGGTATCCCCAGTGACCACTTGACTTTAAACCCCAATGCATCGGCTGCTTTAAAGTCGATTCCTCCCGGAGACGAGGCAAGATCTAAAAGGAAACAACCGTTCCTTGTTTTTTCAAGAATCTCTTTTGTTATGACCAATGACGGCACTGTGTTCACAATTGCATCCATATCAGATACATACCTTGCGAGCTGATTGATAGGTACTGGTTTAAAGCCTTGAGCCTCTATCCATGCAATGTCGGAGTACTTTCTGGCTGCGACCCATATCTCTGATCCAAAGCCCTGCAGCATTTTGGCAAGTATTTTGCCTATTCTGCCATATCCAACTATCAGGACCCTGCTGTCCATCAGTGTGATCGGGAGCTCTTCGATCAATATACAAACAGCTCCTTCAGCCGTGGGGACCGCATTTAAAACTGCAAGTTCCTCTCTGTTTAAAATATCAATGCACTTCGCACCCTTTTGGGCTAACCGGCTTTTAACGTTCTGCGTGATCTTTCCTGCTATCAACAGCGAGTTCTTCGGCACTTTTTCCAGGACTTCATCAATTGAAGTTTTTTTCTCCGAGAATGGTGTGGACAGATATTCATCGCCTGTGGCTAAGGGAATTCCTCCAACAATAACCTGAGCTTCGCCCAGAATAATATCTAAGGGTGAATTTTTACTTGCCCAGGGCTTTCCGCTTTTATCGAAACCATATATTTCAACATATTGATAGTCTTTTTTTAAGAGCTCGGCCAGATAGATATTACGCATATCACCCCCGATGACAGCATATTTTCGTCTGTGCATTTTTGGACCTCCCGCTTTGTCACTTAATAATATATTTTATGAAGTCCTCTGTCTTGTTGTGTATCAAACAAAGGGAAGTATGCTTTTGGAAAATAAAAAACCTCCCTGAAGCAGGAGGTTTTGACTATTGCTTAATCATAACCATACGGGCGCGCACTGTATACCTATGCATATTGCATTGGTTGCTGCTCACGTATTGGTCGATCGATCCAAACTCTTATTTATTCAGAATTTAAGAAAGTCTACAACTTCTGAGGATACCGGAGTGTCCCCAAGTATCACTACCCCGGTCTGACCTTCTTCAAAAATCCAGTGAAACAGCTCTGTAATGGTTTCTTTGCTGACATCTTCTATTTGTCTTAGCACTGTTGCCGGTGAATTTGCTACGCCTGTTATGATCTTAGATTTACCGTAGGCACTCATTCGGCCTGAAGTACTGTCCAGGCTTAAGATATAGTTGCCCTTAAGCTGATTCTTGCTTATCAGAAGTTCATTTTCGGTAATGCCTTTATCAATAAGGTTTTTTATTTCCAAACCTATTAGTCTGATGACCTCTTTTGCGTTTTCAGGGTTCGTTGCGGCATAAATGGTAAACATTCCGCAATCACGGAATGCTGTTGGGAAGGAGTAGATTGAATAAACCAGTCCGCGCTCTTCTCGTATACTCTGAAACAATCTCGAACTCATTCCGCCCCCCAATATATTATTAAGCACCATTAAAGCATAGAGCTTCTCATCACTCATCGGCAATCCGCGAAAGCCAAGACATACATGAGTCTGTTCGGTATCTTTTTTTCTGTAAAGGAAGTGTGTTCTGAAATCAGGCCTTTTCTCCTGAAGTCTGCAATACCCTATGGATTTCCATTTGCTGAAATATTTATTTATGATAGTGAGCAGCTTACTTTCTTTGAAATTACCGACCACAGATATGACACAATTATCAGGAACATAGAAATCGCACATATACTCATAAAGGTCTTTTCTGGTAATATTCTGCAATGATTTTGCTGTACCGAGGATAGGATACCCTAAAGGGCCATCGATCCACATTTCTTCTGTTAAAAGGTCATGGGCATATTCCTCCGGATCATCCTCATACATACTGATTTCTTCAAGCACGACTTTTTTCTCTGTTTCAATATGGACAGGATTGAATACAGGATTAAGTATCATGTCGGATAGGATCTCAACTGCTGTTTCCAAATCACTGTCCAATGTTTTGGTATAAAAGCAAGTACAATCTTTTCCTGTAAAAGCATTGATTTCACCGCCGATCTTATCGATTGAGCATGCAATGTCTTTGGCAGTACGCGTTTTCGTCCCTTTAAACAACATGTGCTCAATGAAATGGGATATCCCATTATTCTGACGTGTTTCATTTCTTGATCCAACTCCGATCCATACTCCGAAGGAAACTGATTTTAAATGATTGAGGCATTCGTAAACAATTGTTAAGTTGTTCTCAAGGATGTACTCTTTATACAATAATAAAACCACCTTATAAGAAAACCCTGCCTGTTAATCTAATAACAGGCTTAAGGGCATTTTTGCTTCAACATATATCAAATAAGTAACGACGGGATCACCCGTCGTTCAGCCTTCCCATGCTATATCAATACGAAATCACCCCTGAATTGCAAGACGCCCACACTTTCCATCAACTCCGCAGTGATTTTTCTAAGTATATTTCTTTTTTCTACATATCCAGTATAATTGCCTTCATTCACATCTACTTCCTTGTATTGCTGAAGTACATATTTTTTTGCGCCTTTTATTATCCTGGAGATATCCATTAAATCGTCGTCATTGAGCTCAGGTGTATAGGTTGTTCTAAACTCATATTCGATAAAAGCGTTCTTTAAAATTTCAATGCTCTCCATAAGTTTTTCAGTATTCACAGGCGAACAGCAAACCATGCCGTACTTACAAAGCGGAGCTTTAATATCCATTGCCACATAATCCAGTAGACTGCTGTCAATAAGGGTTTTTAAACATCCCGGATCAGTACCGTTTGTATCAAGCTTGGTTTTAAAGCCCATCTTTTTTACTTGCTCTATAAAACATGGAAGATCCTTTTGAAGCGTCGGCTCTCCGCCCGAAATAACAACTCCGTCAAGAAGCCCGCGCCTTTTATCAAGAAAAGCCAGAACACTGTCTTCATCATATACTTCATTTTCTTCAGTGAATTTGATAAGCCGGCGGTTGTGACAATAGCCACAATTCATATTACAGCCTTGCGTAAATATAACCGCAGATATTTTTCCGGGGAAATCCACCATAGAATTTTTTTGCAGCCCTGCAATCCTCATAAATTCACCTTTTTATCCGACATGTTTATTTAAGACGAATTTTCTTCTAGTAAAATATTCTTCCTTTTTTCCCCTGTTGTAGTTTGCAACAGGCCTTAAATAGCCTACTACTCTTGACCACACTTCAGTTTCTGATCCGCAGGACGGACAACTGAAATGCTCACCATGTATATATCCGTGAGTATTGCAGATAGAGAACGTTGGAGTTATCGATATATATGGCATCTTATAGCGTTCAAAAATCCTTTTTATCAGATTCTTGCACACCTCCAGCTCCTTAATGCTCTCACCGAGATAAAGGTGCTGAACAGTGCCGCCCGTATACAAAGACTGAAGTTCATCCTGTAAATCCATACATTCGAAGATATCATCGGTGAAACCAACAGGAAGCTGTGTTGAATTTGTATAGTATGGCGTTTCCTCGCCTGCGGCAATAATATCCGGATAACGTTGTCTGTCGAGCCTTGCGAGCCTGTAAGAGGTTCCCTCTGCAGGTGTAGCCTCAAGATTGTAAAAATTGCCGGTCTCCTTCTGGAAATCCACCATTATCTCACGCAGATAATGCATGATCTCAACGGCAAATTGCTGGCCTTCCACCGTTGTTATATCCTTGCCCATGAAGTTCAATAATGCTTCATTCATTCCTACTATTCCAATAGTTGAAAAATGATTATACCAATATGAACCTGTTCTTTGCTTAATGTTGCGAAGATAATGCGTTGAATATGGATAAAGCCCCTTTTCCGATTGTTGTTCCACTATTTTTCTTTTGATTTCCAGGGAGGTTTTTCCTATATTTGCTATCTCTAAAAGCCTCTTTTTGAATTCTTCTTTTGTAGAGCTTAAATACCCGATCCTCGGCAGGTTGATCGTGAAGACACCGATAGAACCGGTGAGAGGATTGCTGCCGAATAATCCTCCTCCTCTTTTTCTGAGCTCGCTGGTGTCCAGCCTGAGTCTGCAGCACATTGACACAGCGTCCTCAGGTGAAAGATCCGAATTGACATAATTGGCAAAATACGGTATGCCATACTTGCATGTGATCTTCATGAAACCGTCGACAGCTGGACTGTCCCAATCAAAGTCCTTTGTGATGTTAATGGTGGGGATCGGGAAGGTAAATACCCTTCCTTTTGCATCACCTTCAAGCATAACTTCACAGAAGGCTTTATTGAAAATATCCATCTCTGCCTGAAAGTCTCCATATTTATCGTTAGTGTATTCACCTCCGCATACGACTGGTTCATCTTTTAAGGTGCTGGGAACCTTGATGTCGAAGGTTAGGTTGGAAAAGGGGCATTGAAAGCCAACTCTTGTTGGAACATTGATGTTGAAAACGAACTCCTGCAGACATTGCTTGACCTGATCATAGCTTAAATCATCATAGCGTATAAATGGCGCACAATATGTATCAAAGCTTGACCATGCCTGGGCTCCGGCAGTCTCACCCTGTGTTGTGAAAGTTGAATTAACAATCTGCCCTAAGAAACTGCGTAAATGTTTCGCAGGTTTACTTTCGACTTTCCCGGGTACACCACCGAAACCGTCAAACAGCAGTTGTTTTAAATCCCAGCCGGCACAATAGGCTCCAAAGAAACCCATGTCGTGAATATGGCAGTCTCCGCTCTCATGAGCCTCACGCACTTCAGATGGGTAAATCTCATGAAGCCAGTAATTCTGGGTAAAAATCTCCCTTATATAGTTATTCAAACCGTTTACACTCTTTTGTGTGTTTGCGTTCTCTTGTATTTTCCAATCCTTGTCACCCAAATAGTTGCCAAACATATTTATTGTAGCGCCGATGAGTGCATTCAGCTCCCTGGCGCCTTTTCTCTTTTCACGGTAAAGGATATATGCCTTGGCAGTTCTTGCGTGACCGTTTTCTATAAGTACATATTCCACGAGATCCTGAATCTGCTCTACCTCGGGTATTTTTCCTTTGTACTTTTCGTTTGCTAAAGCAACAACCTTATCACTAAGACGTTGCGCCAGGCTAAAATCGTTTCCTCCGCAAGCTACTGCTGCTTTGAATATAGCAGATGTTATTTTCTCAGGCACAAAGTTTTCTATGTTACCATTTCTCTTGCGTATTTTTTCAATCATACCTGATTGCCTCCTGCTTTAGTTAGGAATTCTATATCTCGACGTCAACAATCTTATCATACACAAGATATAGTGTCAATCTATCATTTTCCAATTTTTTTGTGCAATATGACGAAATCTAGTCGTACCAGTACTTTGAACTCATTCTTATTATCGACAAAATTCAATATATTGTTTAATTGTAATGACATAACTACGACATATTGTGTTTTATTGACAATCGTCAAAATGCCTAAAACACTGATAAACAGACACTTAAAGAAATCGATCACTCTTCTCTGCAAAGATCGACAAAGTATTAACAAAACAAAAAAAGTCCGACATAATCTGCCGGACAAAAAATTTGGTGAAATTGAACAATAGTACGTTAGTCCCGGTATAAATAGGAAGAAAGTATTTTTTAAACAATCAATGAATCCATAAGACCTTGCTCGGCAAAACTTACGTATCGGTCTCCTGCTACTATTATATGATCGACAACATTAATTGAAATTGGTTTCATAGCCTGACAAATCTTCCGTGTAACTTCAATATCTGCGTTGGAAGCCTTTAAGCTCCCACCTGGATGGTTATGGGCCAGTATTATACTGTTCGCCTTATGACGAAGCGCAGTTTCTACAATAACTCTCGGATACACCGGCGCTTCATTGATAGTCCCCTCATGTACAAGCGCAGCATGGTTTACGTGGTTTTGAGAATTAAGACAAATAATAAAAAAGCACTCATAAATACGCCCTGCAAATAATGAAATGGCGTAATCCCCCGCAAGAGAAGAAGAATTTATAACAGGTCTGTTTCCCCATTTCTGCTTAAGATACCGTCTTGATAACGGTGCAGCCAAAGATACTAATGTCGCGGTATTAAGACTCACCTTGCAGCGTCTTGCGATATCTCTCGGATCGGCTTCAAGAAGGTCATGCAATGTACCGAACTCTTTTACCATCCTATGTGCAAGTTCATTTGTGTCTCGTTTTGGAATACAGTAGAATAAAAGGAGCTCAACTATCTCATGATCCTGAAAATTATCCAGTCCTTCTTCCATGTATCTTTCTTTGATCCTTTTTCTATGGCCCTTATGTACATTTGTATCCGGCATTATGCTTCCTCACTTATGTTTACTGTTTTTACATTTATCACTAGTTTATTTTATCATAGTATTCCTTATTATAGCAACATGGTGTTTTTTATCGTGTTTTAAGATTCTTTATTTCGCTTCTCTCCATTCAGAATGACAAAACCCGCGATTATAGGAGACGGTTCCCTATATTTACTACTGTATGGTGTAAAAAAAATGAGTATAGAGGACCGTCCCCTATACTCATTATACTCATTGTGTTTATATTATTTTCTGGGGTTCTGCACCTGGGCCTGAGCTGCTGCAAGGCGGGCTATCGGCACACGGAACGGTGAACAGGATACATAGTTCAACCCTACCCTGTGACAGAATTCAACTGATGAAGGTTCTCCGCCGTGCTCACCGCAGATACCCAGTTTAATATCCGGGCGTGTTTTTTTGCCTAACTGGACAGCCATATCGACCAGCTTGCCTACACCGATTTGATCAAGCTTTGCGAACGGATCTGATTCATATATTTTCTTTGCGTAGTAATCTTCAAGGAAGTTACCGGCATCGTCACGAGAGAATCCAAAGGCCATCTGTGTGAGGTCATTGGTACCAAAGGAGAAGAATTCAGCCTCTGCTGCAATTTCATCTGCTGTCAGCGCTGCTCTGGGGATCTCAATCATGGTTCCGACCATGTACTTAAGATCCACGCCTGCTTCCTTTATAACTTCATCGGCAGTCTTGACTACTACATCTTTTACATATTTCAGTTCCTTAACATCTCCGACCAGAGGGATCATAATTTCAGGAATAACATTCATGCCTTCCTTATTAACGTTGATAGCCGCCTCGATTACAGCCCTTGTCTGCATTTCCGCGATCTCCGGATATGATACTGCCAGACGGCATCCGCGATGGCCCATCATTGGATTGAACTCATGGAGACCATCAACGATCGACTTTAATTCCTCAAAGCTGATACCCAATTCGGCAGATAGTGATTCAATATCTTCTTTATTATGAGGAAGGAATTCATGAAGCGGCGGATCCAGGTAACGAATTGTTACAGGTAAGCCCTTCATTTCACGGAAAAGTCCTTCAAAATCCTTTCTTTGAATCGGCAATAATTTAGCCAGAGCTTTTCTTCTCTGCTCTTCAGTACGGGCAACGATCATTTCACGCATGGCTTTTATTCTGTCGCCTTCAAAGAACATATGCTCAGTACGGCAAAGACCGATTCCTTCAGCTCCGAATTTGAAAGCCTGTGCGGCATCAGCAGGTGTATCGGCGTTGGTTCTTACTTTAAGAACGCGAATCTCATCGACCCACTCCATAAACTTGCCGAAATCGCCCGTAAGCTCCGGATCGACAGTAGGTAGCTTTCCTGCATAGACATTGCCTGTTGAGCCGTCAAGGGAGATCCAGTCACCCTCTTTATATACGTTACCTTCTTTATCCTTAAAGAATTTTTCTTTTTCGTTTATTCTAACCTCTCCGCATCCTGCAACACAGCATCTGCCCATACCACGGGCAACGACTGCGGCATGGGAAGTCATGCCGCCGCGAGCGGTCAGAAAACCTTGGGATACATGCATACCCTCAATATCTTCAGGTGACGTTTCCACGCGAACTAATATAACTTGCTTTTCACCGTTGTTAAACGCTGCTGTAGCATCATCCGCAGTAAAGAATATTTTACCTGTAGCTGCGCCGGGAGAAGCGGGAAGCCCTTTTGCTATTGGCTTTGCAGCTTTCAATGCTTTTTCTTCAAAATTAGGGTGAAGCAGTGTATCCAACTGCCTGGGATCAACCTTCATTATTGCTTCTTCCTTGGTTAGCATGCCTTCGCTGACCAAATCTACAGCTATCTTCAAGGCAGCCTGGGCTGTACGTTTACCATTTCTGGTCTGAAGCATGAATAATTTGCCGCGCTCAATAGTGAACTCCATATCCTGCATATCACGGTAGTGCTTTTCAAGCTTATCGCAAATTGCTACAAATTCATTATAGCACTCAGGCAATTCATCATTTAAATGGTCAATAGTTTGAGGAGTTCTAACACCAGCAACAACGTCCTCACCCTGTGCATTCATAAGGAACTCACCATATAGCTTCTTCTCACCAGTTGATGGGTTTCTAGTAAACGCAACACCAGTACCTGAAGTATCGCCCATGTTACCAAACACCATAGCTTGTATATTTACAGCAGTACCCCATGAACCAGGAATATCATTCATTCTTCTGTAATAGATAGCTCTTGGGTTATTCCATGAACGGAATACAGCCTTAACAGCGCCCATTAACTGTTCCTTAGGGTCGCTTGGGAAATCTGAACCAATTTTTGCTTTATATTCAGCCTTGAATTGCTCAGCAAGAGTTTTCAAGTCATCAGCTGTTAATTCTGTATCAAGAGTGACGCCCTTTTCTTTCTTCATCTTGTCGATAAGCTCTTCAAAGAACTTCTTGCCCACTTCCATAACAACGTCAGAATACATCTGAATGAAACGACGGTATGAGTCATAAGCAAATCTAGGATTATTTGTTTTCTTAGCAAAAGCTTCAACAACAGTGTCATTCAAGCCAAGATTTAGGATTGTATCCATCAT
>JAAYNO010000148.1 GCA_012520855.1 Clostridiaceae bacterium
AACCTCATTAGCGGCGTTCATGGCACATGGCATGGTCCCGCCGGTTTCGGCAGCCTCATATGCCAGCTTCAATGCCTCGAAGGTTTCAGCATCGGGCTTTTCAAATGTCAATTCAGTCAGTTGTTGAAAATCTATCTTTCTAAAATGGTTTTCAACCCGCTGTGGCCATGTCAGAGCCAACTGGATCGGGATTCTCATATCCGGTGCTCCAAGCTGTGCCATTAAAGAACCGTCTCTGAAAGCAACCATGGAATGGATTATGCTTTCGGGGGGCACAAGTACTTCGATCTTCGAGGTCGGAACATTAAAAAGCCACATGGCCTCAATGATCTCAAGACCCTTGTTCATCATAGTAGCCGAGTCAATAGTTATTTTTCTTCCCATTGACCAATTGGGATGTTTCAAAGCCTGTTCAACAGTTACATTTTTAAGCTTAATCCTGGAATAGCCTCTGAATGGCCCTCCCGATGCGGTCAGAATAAGCTTTGATACATCTTCGTGTCTGTTGGCAGCCAGACATTGAAAAATTGCAGAATGCTCGCTATCTACCGGAATAATCTTTATACCCTTCTTTTTAGCCAGATCCATAATAATGGCTCCGGCAGTAACTAAAGTTTCTTTGTTGGACAGGGCAATATTTTTTCCTGCCTCAATAGCCGCTATAGTTGGTATCAGACCTGCAATCCCGACAACAGAGGTCAAAACTGTATCTGCACCGGGATTGGTAACAGCTTCAATGATACCGTCCAGGCCTTTCAGTACCTTTGTTTCGGTATCCTTCACCGAAAGTTTTAACGATTCTGCCGCCTCTTCGTCAAAAAGCGCAGCCATCTCAGGCTTAAACTGCCTGATCTGCTCTTCCATAACCTTGGCATTTCTGTTCGCTATTAACGAAATAATCTTTATATTCAGGTTTCTGCATACTTCCAGCGCCTGTGCTCCGATAGAGCCGGTTGAACCCAGGATGGATAATCCTTTTATCATACTCTATGATTATTCCCTTCCTTTTATAGTTGAAACGATACTTTGAGCTTAATTCGATATAAATAAACTGATATAAATATAAATCAAAGGCGTAACAAAAAGAACACTGTCAGCCCTGTCCATAATACCTCCATGTCCGGGTATTAAATTACCGAAATCCTTTATCCCGGTATTTCTTTTTATGGCTGAGGCAGCCCAGTCACCAAGCTGAGCGACTACACCGCAAAGCAAGCCCATGATTGCAAAATGACAAAGAGGTATGGCAGCTTCGCCTCCTCTGTTTATGATTACGGCGCCATACAGTATCATAACCAGCATACAGCCTACAGCGCCTCCTACAGAGCCTTCAACAGTTTTTTTGGGGCTAATGTGAGGGATGATTTTAGTTCTGCCAATAGTTACACCCACGAAATACGCAAATATATCTGTTACAACCGAGCCGATCAGAATAAGCCATATATATCCAAATCCTCTTTCCAAATTTCGTATCATTATTGCAAAAGATAAAAGAAACGGTATATATATAATCCCCAATAAAGTATAAGCCATATCCTCCAATCGGCAGCGGGAACTGTCAAATATAACTCTGCAGAAAAGATAAATAACCAGGATAAACAGCAGAGCATTCAGGTTTTTCAGTGTGAATATCCTTTGAAGAAGCACCGATGATTTGGGAAATAACTGAGATGACAACGTAGAGCCATAAGCCTTCCCTGTTATAACAACGGCAGAAATCAAGCTAACAGCTAAATCAGTATTGATATTTTTATTTTTAAGCGCTTTATGGAACTCAAACAATCCGATCGCAGAGGCCGCGAGTACTGTTATAGCCAATACATAGGGAGGTAAAAGCAGCAATAGGACTAAAACCGCCGCCGCTATAATTCCGCTGATTATTCTGGTTTTCATTTTACACCTCCGAAGCGCCTTTGCCTTCCCTGATATGATATAATAGCCTCTTTAAGATTATCCTCGTTGAAATCCGGCCATAGAACATCACAAAAATAAAACTCGGTATAGCAGCACTGCCAGATCAAAAAATTACTTATCCGCATTTCACCGCTGGTACGGATAAGCAGATCCGGATCCGGAATGCCGCTGGTATAGAGTCTCTGTGAAATTATATCCTCGTCGATTTCTGAAATCAATCCGGACTTTACATCCTTTACGATATTTGAAACAGCCTCTACAAGCTCCTGACGGCCGCCGTAATTCAAAGCTATGATAAAATCAAGTCCTTTGATATGTTCTGTATTTTTTTGGACCCTTTCAATTTCCTTTATGATTTCTTCAGATAAATTTTTCTTCTCACCAATAACTCTTATACGGATATTTTTTCCCTTTAATTCCCGTTCAGCATTTTTCAGATACTCCAAAAGAAGCTTCATAAGATCATCCACTTCTTCCCTGGGTCTTGACCAATTTTCTGTTGAGAATGCGTAAACGGTAAGATATTTGACACCCAGCTTGTAGCAGGCCTCAACTATTTTTTTCAGAGTTCTTGAGCCTTCCTTATGACCAATGCTTCTTGAAAGACCTCTTTTTTTTGCCCATCTTCCATTGCCATCCATAATAATTGCAATGTGTCCCGGAATATTACTTTCATCTATTTTGTTATTATTCTTTAAAAGCATGTCTGCCCCCAATTACGAACATAATACTTCTCTTCGCTTTACATTATAATAACAAAAAAAGCTGGCAATGACTAGGGCAGAGGGTATAATAAGGGGACAGGAGTTTTTTCTCACTCTTGTCCCCTTGTCCTGCGCCATGAACTTATCTAAAATTACCCTTTTACTGCACCTTCAGTGATTCCTCTTATAAAGTATTTACTGCAAAGCAGGAAAATAAACAATACCGGTACACTAATAATAACCGCTGCACTCATCATTCCGCCCCAGTCAATAACAAACTGACCTTTGAACTCAGAAATTGATACGGGCAAAGTCTTATAAGTAGAAGAATGCGTAAAATTGAATGCAAAAAGGTATTCTTCCCATGTGTTTAAGAAAGAGAATATACCTACTGTCACCAAACCGGGAGATATTATAGGAACTATTATGCGGTATAAAACAGCCATACTCGAAGCACCGTCGATCATCGCTGATGCATCTAAATCAGATGGAATATTTTTTATAAACTGTGTAAGTGTCAGTACGCCCATTGGCAGGTTAATTGCGAGATTACTTATAATCAATACCCGAAATGAATCGATCATACCAAAATGACTGTATAACATGTAAAGTGGAAGCAGCACAACAACGCCAGGCATCATCTGTCCAAATAGCAAGGAAGTTGATATTGTGGTTGCACCTATAAACTGATATCGAGCAAAACCATAAGCTGCAAGACTTGATAAAATCAATGTGCAAATTGTTGTACCAGATGCCACAATTAAATATGATGAGTGGGGAGTATGGTTTCCAACAATATATGAAAGAGATGGTATTATACATCTTTGGTATGAGGGCGGTCGTTATGACGAAGCAGGCAAATATTCCGCTAGTATTGGGTATTGCTATGG
>JAAYNO010000149.1 GCA_012520855.1 Clostridiaceae bacterium
CGGGTTTTGTCATTCTGAATGGAGCGAAGCGGAATGAAGAATCTTAAAACCCGCATTATCAGCTAATAAGATTCTTCGCTACGCTCAGAATGACATTTAAGGAACGACTTTTTCAGTAATTTCGGACAGTTCTCTCCACTCATTTTGGATATAGCTGGAAGATAAAAAATGAGTAAAGAGGACCGTCCCCTTTACTCATTTAAAAAGTTTGTCGAACTGGTTCATAAAGCGAATATGGTCATGGTATTCGGTGATCACTTCCTCCAGCATGCCGGTAAAATTCTTTTGGGCCCAGCTTCTCCTGGAATTATAATAACGGTTTGCCACACGCCAGAATTTTTGAGGAAATAAAAGCATTGCCTTCATAATGATGATTTCGTCGGAGGATAAGGGGAATATTTCCTCATAAGCATCCAGCAATAATGACGCCTTTTGTATATTCCAGTTGCATTTTCTCATTTTCCTTCTCAGTAGATTTACCACATCATATATCCTTATTTCATCGCTGCAGGATTCAAAGCCTGTGATATATGTCCTGGAGCCCGATATCAGAATATTCTGGTATGAATAATCATGGTGGCAGATTCCTCCTTCAGCCATAGCCTTTTTAACAAGACGGATATATTCTGAACCATTAAAAATATTCAGGCTTCTTTCAGCAAGGTCGATAAATTTGTCCACACAGTCAAGATATATGTAGTCGAAAGCTCCCCTTTCACGTTCGGCTTTTCTTCTCATCCTTAATATTTCATCATAGCGCTTTCCAAGGCTTTCGGGCAATCTCCCTAAATCGCTGGGAACAGAAAGCCCGGCTCTTGGCTTGAACCCTTTTCCTGATTTATGCATCAAAGCCAAAGCCAACGATGCTTTTATAGCGTCTATATCATCTCCGAATTCACACTCGCGTGCATCAAAATAGGGTGTCAAAACATAATACTGATCTTCGATCTCCATATAGGGATCGCCGGTTACAGTTTCAGAATATGTATCCAGATTGGTAAAGCCGTTTTTATACAGATGTACTTTTGCATCATGAACATATAGGATCCGGTTTTCGGAGCACTGGCATTGACGCAGATGCTTTTTCCCCTTATCGGTGTCAAGAATATAACCTGCACGGCACGGCCTAATTGACATTACTTTTAGACCATAAGTGGATTCTATTATATCTTTCGATTCTATCATTTTATACCCCGCCTCGTTTCTATGGCAATCCTTGAAAAGTTGACCGGCATGTCTTCAAATCATATGTAAATATATTTTATCAAGCTATAAAAGATACTTTAGTATGACAAGAAGAATAACTCCCGGGAGCCCTAATATTCCCGCTACCAAAGCTGATACCGGATTAAGTGAAATTGTAAAACCCAAAGGTGTCCCAATAAGATTTATTAGAAGAATGACAATTCCGCCTATGATACCATTTATAACAAGGCGGAGAATAACCTTTAAAGGAAGAAGCATCGCCTTTCCAAAGGCAAAAACGATCAATACTCCTATTATCCATGCAAGTATGATAAGACCTCTGTCCATTTAATCAACTCCCTTTGACGAAAAAACGGTTATCCTTAGCATGAATATGCCATAAGGGATAGCCGTTTCCATCCGATTTTAACAAGGTCTATGCCCTGCTTAATTTATATACACTAAGAGGCAAAAACATTCTTATGATTTTCCTGTTTTACAAAAGTTTATTGTGCTTTAGCTTCTTTTGCCTTTCTAAGAAGGAATTCATAACGGATTTCCGACGCTTTTATACGATAGGCATAGTAATCTACCATTTCCTTACCTTCGGCTGTTTCATAATTAGCCAAAGCATTTTGCCATTCCATATAAGCATCTCTGATGTTTTCGGTAAGCTCTTTCATATACTCATCATGTTCGGCTTTCTTTGCGGCTTCTCTGGCTTTATGCAAACTGAATTTTTGCAGGAAACCTAAAAACTCCGATTTTTGCTTTATTGCCTGTTCTGTCATAAATTCTCGACCTTTCAATTATAGATGAATCATATATGATATAATTATTCATTCCAGGGAAAAGAAGTGAAAACAATTCTCGCCCATCATATTAGAGTATAATCATAAAAAGGGGAATTTATACCGTTATTTCCAAGGCTGTTATTGCCTTCTTGCAGCGACTATGCGTTCAATTCCTGCCAGGTCTTTTAAGATGACAGTTTCCATGTCTCTTTCAGAAAATATCTCTTTGACCTTTTGTCCCTGATCGAAGCCGCATTCAACAATAATCATTCCATGATCAAAAAGAAGTGACGAAGATCTGTCAGCAAGAGCGTGATAAAAGACAAGACCGTCCTTTCCCGCTGCTAACGCGATATGGGGTTCATATTTTTTTACCGAGTCAGCAAGAAACGGAATATCGTTTTCGGGTATATAAGGAGGGTTTGAGACTACCAGATCATATTTTTCGGTATTATGAAAGTTATTTAAAAAATCAGCAATTATAAAATTGATTCTGTTTTCAACATTGTACCTTCCAGAATTTTTACGGGCAACAGCTATTGCGTCGCCGGAAATATCAAGAGCATCGACAAAGGCCGAATCGCAGTATTTAGCAATACTTACGGCAAGACAGCCCGAACCGGTCCCAACATCCAGAACACGGTAAGCTTCCTTTTCGGGTAGCCTTGGTATACTCCGGTTAAAGTATGCAGGCGATTTACCGAGGGCCCATAGGGCGCTTTGCGCCAGCAGCTCGGTTTCCTCTCTGGGGATCAGGACATGACGATCAACAAAGAAGGTCAAATCCCAAAAACCACATTCACCTATAATATATGAAAAAGGCTCATGTCGTCCTCTTCTTTTAATATAGGACCTATATTTTTCGACTGATTGATCGTTGAGCACATAGTCAGGATGAGCGTAAATATAGCTTTGATCCTTGCCGATGATATGTGACAAAAGAAGACCTGCCTCAAAAGACGGGTCTTCCACGTTATTATCTTTAAGGTACTTTATAGCTTCTTTCAATAAATTCCCTATAGTCATCAATTGATTATTCCTCATTGCCTGACTGATAAATTTTATTATTGGCTTTGCCCAGACCTAATCCTGCAAAACAGCCTTCAAAGAAGCTATAGCAACCTCAAGCATGGAGTCGTCAGGTTCCTGGGTGGTTATTTTTTGCAGCATCAGCCCCGGTAAGCTGATTATCCGGACAAGCTTGCTGTCTGACTTTGCCGACAGCTTGAAAGCCTCGTATGAAATCCCTGCTATAACAGGAAGCAAGGCAAGACGAATCAGCAAATTTACCAATGGATGATGCCAGCCTGTGAAAGCAAAAATTATAATGCTTATAATTATCACGATAAACATAAATGTTGTGCCGCATCTTGGATGCAGTGTCGTGTGCTTTCTTACGTTCTCAACAGTCAATTCTTCTTCGTTCTCATAAGCATATATCGTTTTGTGCTCAGCGCCATGATACTGGAATACCCGTTTTATCTCTTTATTCTTAGAAACCAGCCACACATAAAGAATGAAAAGACTGATTCTGATTAACCCCTCAATAGCATTAGCCAGCAAGGAACCACTTGCAGTACTTTTATCAAAGCTGAACAAGCCGGTGATAAGGTTCGGAAGAAACATGAAAATTGCTATACTGAAAGCCAGTGCAATAAAAACTGAGAAATATAACATGTAGGAGAAATAATTATCCCCCAGCCGTTTTTTCATCCACAGATCGAACTTGCTCTCTTTTTCTTCTTCATCATCCAGATCAACGTACTCGGCCGAATCCATAAGAGCCTTGATGCCCACTACCATTGAATCGATCAATGACACCCCGCCTCTTATAAAGGGCAATCCCAAAAACTTGTTTCTCTTTGTTATTGGAATCGAAGGCTTTGTCTCTGTATATATTTCACCCGTGGATTTTCTTACAGACATGGCAATCTTGTTATTGCCACGCATCATGACCCCCTCTATTAATGCCTCGCCGCCAATATTACTGCAAATCTTAGGTTTAGTCCAAATTTCTTTATCCATGTAATACCTATGCCTCTTATCTTGATAGTTTATTTATATTATACATAAGCAGAGCCCTCAGAACAATTTTTTTATTTCCATAGTATAAAACCAAAAGAAAACGAGAATAATTTTAATGACCTCACAATACATTTTGACCCCCTTTACTTGCCGGTATCACTGCCGGCTCTTTTTTTGCCGATATATAATTCGGTATAAAATATACATCGCTCCGCTCAGCGAAGTCGAAGGATCTTAGATTCTTTGTCGCAGAGACTTGTAAAAGTAAAACTTTCTATGGGGGTCATTATTTTGGTCAAGGCGAAAAAAATATTAACATTTTTACTGGCTCTATTGCTCTTAACGACATATTCATTCGTGCTGCCAAAGAATCCGGCAGGCGCGTTAACGCTTTACGCGCCAAAAAACTTTGAAGGGCATATCAACCAAAATTATGTTAAATTGATGTGGGAGAATCCGAACGATTCCTTTTCATTTACCGTTATTGAAAAAAGGATCGATCAGGACAGTTTTTATCCTGTTGTCACGCTTAACAAGACCATCACCAGCTATAATGACTATAGTATTACCAATGGACATGTTTATACTTATCGCGCAAGAACATATTACAGCGGGAATTACAGCAGCTACACACCTGAGGTAAAGGTAACTGTCCTTTATTCAACAAGCCTTGAAATAACTAAAGCTTATAGTGACCATGTGGATTTAGAGTGGTCGGTACCGGCATTTCCTCCTTCCGAAATTCCTGACTACAAAACCATAATTGAAAGGCGTCAGATGAATTATAACACCTGGGAGGAGATCGCGTCTCTGCCTATTACCGAAAATTACTACAGAGATGTGGATGTCGCCACCGATACGTCTTACTATTATCGCATCAGAACACAATTTGGCAAGGACAGATTTTCTTCATATGTCCCGCATATGGGAGGATTAAGCACCCGCACACTATTTCCCCTGACCACAAATTTATGGGGACACGCGATATCAGCAGATAGGATCAAGCTGGAATGGGATATTTCATCCCTTGGTAATAATAAAGTTTTTCTGCAAAAGCTAGACCCGAATTCAGGTTTTGTTACTATTTATTCCGGGACCGGTGACAATTATGTGGACAGAATGCTTCAACCGGGAAAAACATATACATACAGACTGTATATGTTATCAAAAAATGGAAATATGTCGGAATATACCGAGGAGATCAGCATAAACACAGAACCCCTTCCTATGATTACAGGTTTGGAGGCTAATGCTGTTTCATTTGATTGTATAGCCTTGTCATGGGAGTATCCTTATGATGATGAAACCGGATTTGAGATCTGGAGAAAATCAGCGTTGATGTGGGAATTGATCTCATTGGTTCCTAAAAACACACATGACTTTTATGACTACAGCACTGTAATTGATACCGTATATGAATATAAGGTAAGGGCAATCCGCGGAGACACGGCTTTTTCGCCATTTGCATATGTTGAGGATATTATAAACAAGTATCCGGGATCACCCGGAGAATTGGTATGCACATTGAATCAGGGATATTTATCCCTCTTCAGTCAAAGCTATGTTCCGGCGGGTAATGTTTATACTCTTGAAGCCCGTAAGGGTCTGAACAGCCAATGGGAGGAGATAAAATCAGTCGATAAAGGAACACTGGTTGCACGGCTGCCGGTTTCATCACAAACGGAATATTATTTAAGATTAAGGGCGAATATAGGAAACCTCGAAACTGTTGGCCCTGAGCTTCACTTTTTCGGCTCGGTACCTGAAGCCCCCAGGAATCTGCAGGTGCAGCATTTAGGATACAACAGGCTTACCCTGGTGTGGGAAGATATGACCGATAAGGAGGAAGGCTATTATATTTACCGTTCGGTAAGATATGCCGACGGCTCACTAAAAAGAACCTTGATAGGTTCGGTTGAAAAGGATGTTGAAAACTTCACAGATAACTCCCCTGTAGAAGGAGGCCATGTGTATTATGAAGCAGTTGCATATAATTACTCCGGAGAGTCGGGGGCTGCAGGAATATCGATAAGAATTCCTTCAAGAATGAACTATAAGGATATAGCACAATATCAGTGGGCTTATGACTCAATATATACGCTTCAGGGCTTTGGGGCTTTCGAGGATACACCAAATGACCTGTTCAACCCTCATTATGTCGTTACAAGAGGGCAGCTTGCCCGCATGATCATTAAAAGCTTTAACATTCCTTACGGCTATTCAGGCCTTAAACCTCCTGCCGATATAACGCCTTATCACATTTATTATAAGGATTTGATGACAGCGGTGAGATTAGGACTTCTCCACCCCGATGAGAATGGCAACATTTATCCAAACAAATCAGTTACAAGGCGGGAGATCCTCCTTATGTTAAACGGAGCTTTGGGAAATAGAGGCTTGTCTCTTATACCATACGAAACAAATGTCCTGGAACGGTTCAGTGATTTTAGCCTGGTTGCCCCGGAAGAGGCAAATATAATGGCCTCCTTTGTCGGAGCGAATATAATCACAGGAAAAAGCGGGCAGCAATTATCGCTGCAGACATATGCAACAAAAGTGGAAGCCGCCGCGTTTATTTATCGTACACTTACAAGGTATAAGCTTATACCGTCCCTATGACAGAAAGAGGAATATTGTTAAAAACAAACAAATAAATAAGGCTACAAATATGGAAATAATGATGGAAGCCCTTAGTCTGTCGTCTTTGCGCTTTAGTCTCTTTGAATTTAGATACAATGAGAAAATACTTATCAAAAGCTGGGTCAAAGAAAGGATCAGAGCAATCTGCAAGAGAGCGGCATCCCAATAATTCCTGACGCTTAAGTTGAACAGGCGGTCAAAAAAAGTTTCGCCTTCGGGTCTTGCAAAAAGGATAATAGCAAGATTAACAATAAGAAATCCCCAAAGAATGACGCTTGCAATGTCGATCATTCTTAATATGATATCAGGACCTTTTCTTGTATGTGATCGCTGAGGAACTTTATTTTCCAAGCCAATCACCCCCGGCTATGCCTATAATAAGATTACCATATAAAGGAATGAAATAAAAGTATGCTATAATTGTTCCTGCGGGTATAGTATAATATCTAAAAGATATTTTCATGGCAGCACCGGGATTATTCATTTTAAAATGGCGGATATTATGGCGTAGGTAAAGCTATGCTTTGCCAAAAATATATGGAGGGGCGGATTCATGAGTTCAACAGTAAATTTCCGGTTTGGAGCTCTGTTGGGAGGTACTGAAAAAAACCCCCATGCTGTATTAGGTATGCATGCCGAAAACGGCAATATCGTTATAAGGGTGTTCAACCCTCATTCGAAGAGTGTAGTTGTTAAAGACACTAATTCAACCGAAACCTACCAAATGGGATTGATCGATAACATGGGCTTGTTTGAATTGGTTATACCAGACAGGGACAAGGCTTTTTCATATGAGCTTGTTCACACCACCTACGATAATGTTGTTTATACGGTCAGGGATCCTTATTCATTCTGGCCTACGATTTCAGATTATGATCTGTACTTATTCAACCAGGGAAACCATCATCGTATCTATGAAAAATTAGGATGCCATTTGTGTGAGCATGAAAACGTCAAAGGCGCATCCTTCGGGGTATGGGCACCTTCCGCCCAAAGGGTCAGCGTAGTAGGATCATTCAACCAATGGGATGGCCGTGTCCACCAGATGCGTATGATAGGAAGCAGCGGAGTTTGGGAAATTTTTATACCCGGGCTTACAAAAGGAGACCTCTATAAGTTTGAGATAAAAACACCCTCAGGAGAAATATATACTAAGGCCGATCCCTACGCCTTTTTTGCCGAGAAACCTCCCCATACCGCATCGGTTGTCTACGATATGGACAATTACAGCTGGTCCGATGCCCTATGGCTGGAAAAGAGGGCCAGGGAAAGTGTCTTTGATAAACCGGTCAATATTTATGAGGTTCATCTAGGCTCCTGGAAGCAGGAACCTGATGACGACCCTGAATCAGAAACCGGATTCAAGCCGTATTCATACAGGTATCTTGCTGAGACCTTAGTTCCTTACGCTAAAGAAATGGGTTATACCCACCTGGAGCTGCTGCCGATCATGGAGCACCCATTTGATGGCTCTTGGGGGTATCAGGTGACGGGATATTATGCAGCGACAAGCCGATACGGTACTCCCGAGGACTTTAAATACTTCATTGATACATGCCATAATAATGGGCTTGGTGTGATTTTAGACTGGGTTCCGGCGCATTTTCCCAAGGATGGCCACGGACTTGCCAGATTCGATGGTACAGCCCTTTATGAACATGAGGATAAAAGAATAGGCGAGCATATAGGCTGGGGCACTCATGTGTTCAATTATGGACGCAATGAGGTTAGAAACTTCCTTATTGCCAATGCTGTTTACTGGTTCGAGCAATTTCATATAGACGGCCTTCGGGTGGATGCAGTAGCTTCCATGCTTTACCTTGATTATTGCAGAGAATCCGGCGAATGGGTCCCCAATAAATACGGAGGACGTGAAAATTTAGAAGCCGTAGAGTTCATAAAGCAGCTTAATTATGTTGTATATAAGTATTTCCCGAATGTGATGATGATTGCCGAAGAATCAACCTCATGGCCAATGGTTACAAAGCCTGTGCATGACGGGGGATTGGGATTCTCTCACAAATGGAACATGGGCTGGATGAATGATTTTCTGAAGTATGTAAGCCTTGACCACATATACCGGAAACATAACCAGAATCTCTTGACCTTTTCTTTCATGTATGCCTGGAGTGAAAATTTCATACTGGTATTATCCCACGATGAGGTTGTTCACGGCAAATGCTCCATGTTAAGCAAAATGCCCGGAGATTACTGGCAGAAATTTGCTGGCCTTCGCTGTGCCTATGGATACTTCTTTGCCCATCCTGGAAAGAAGCTTCTTTTTATGGGCGGTGAATTTGGTCAGTTTATTGAGTGGAAATATAAAGAGAGCCTGGACTGGCATCTTCTAAACTATCCCATGCATGAGAAGATGAGCCTTTATGTATCGGACTTAAACCACCTTTATAAATCTGAAAAAGCCATGTATGAGCTGGACTGCAGCACCGAAGGCTTTGAACTTATCGATTGCAACGATACCGAAAATTCAATGATATCATTTATACGAAAAGGCAAAGACTGGCGTGATATGCTGATCTTTGTGTTCAACTTTACGCCCCGGACCCATGAAAGCTATCGAATAGGTGCTCCTTTAAAAACGACATATACAGAGATTTTTAATTCCGATGCAGAAAAATACGGAGGAAGCAATGTGGTCAACACCGGGCCTATTTCCTGTGAAGATATTCCCATGCACCAAAAGCCCTATTCAATGACACTTAGGATTCCTCCGCTGGGTGCCGTCATTTTACGCCCAGATCCTTCACTTTGTTCAGAATGACAAATCAGATCCTGAGGTCTGTTTTCTCCTTCGGGATGGCTTGCCTGGCGGGTTTTGGCATGCAAAGCAAACGACATCACAAAATCCGCCATATAAAATTTACTAAATTTGGGCTTGACAAAACAAAGTTGTCCTATGTATAATATTTGTCCTCATTGACAATGGGTGACAAATTGTGATATAATTTTATCCAGTGAATTTTGAGGTGGTAGTATGGATAGAAACTCTATATCGCAGATCCGAAAGGAACTGGAAAGCTGCATTGGTAAACGAATTCAGTTAAAAGCTAACAAAGGGCGCAAAAAAACTATTATAAAAGAAGGCATTGTTGAAAATGCTTATCCAAGTATCTTTACAGTTTACTTCGAAAATGAATTTAACTCTCCAAGAATGGTTTCTTATAGTTATACCGATATTTTAACACAGACAGTTGAAGTAAAAATTATGCCTGGAAATCTTAAAAATGTAGCGCTCTGATCAAATTATCAAAGCACAAAACAGCCGTTAAAGAAAGCGGCTGTTTTTTCATGCCCTGAATATGAAAAAGATACATAACATAGTGATAAAGCATTATCACAATAGTCATACATCATGCATGGACAGCATATCATTAAAACTGAAAGGATAAGGGTTAAAAATGAGGAGGTCCTAACATGCAGATGGAGCTATTGAAGAAGCCGATAAGATCGTACAGGACTATTGAAATAAGGGAAACCGAGGAAATGCTGGAAAACAGCATCATTGTGCCTGACAGCAAGCCGGATATCAAAGATATACTTCTTGCTGACGCCGAATGCTTTGTAACAAGCGTAGAGAAATCGGGCCGAATGATAGAGGTAGGCGGTGAAATCAAATATAGGGTATTATATTCTTCCGATACTCCCGAACCAAAACCGGAAAACATAGTGACATATTTCACATGGTCTTTTTCGGTACCGAAACCTAAGGTTGAAGGGGAAGTCGGCGTATTTGCCAAATGCCGCTGCCAGCATACCGAAGTAAACATAATAAACGGCAGAAAGATTCTTGTCAGAACCGTGATCGCTCTTATCTGCCGCTTTTATGAAGTAAAAAGTGATGAGATAGGCAGGGAGATCCTGGGTGAAAATGTCTATCTTAAAACAACGCCAATAAATGTAGTGACCTTAAAGGAAAACAGCGGAATAAATGCCAGGGTATCAAACATATTGTCACTTCCGCACGGAAGCCCGGCAATCAAAGAGATATTGTTCTCCCGTATTAACCTTGGCCCCGCCGAGCTGAGCTACAGAGACGAAGATCCATGTCTTGAAGCTAAAGGAACGGCGTATATTCTCTATCGCAGCGATACCATGGACGAAAGCATAGAATCAGTTGTGCTGGAATTCCCGATAAAAACCACCACCGGAATCAGGGCTGGTAACGACGGTATGGTGTTAGCCAGCAACGTTCTTAAGAAATGGGAAATCGAACCTGTGGAGGATAGCGACGGGCTCAATACCCAGATATCTGTCAATATGGAGATTGAAGTGGATGCTCAGGCTTTGATGCTGGAAGAGCAGGTCATAATAGATGATGCTTATTCGATAGATTATAAGCTGGATCTTAAAAGCAATGCCATAAATCTGATCACAGACGAGCGTGAGGTCACCGATTCTGTCGATCTCAATCAGAGAATCAGGGTCGATGATCCTTCCGGACAGATGGCTGAGGTATTGATGGTTTGCGCCAACGAAAGAAACATAGCTTCGATGATGAATGATAATAATGTCAATATCCAGGGAACGGTAGGGGTAGATATTATATTTGCCTCAATCGACAGGCAAATAAAAAGTCATCAGCTTGAAACCCCGTTTAACCATATGTTCGGTATGCCCGACAGCGGCCAGTGGAAGATCGTTGAGACATGCTTCAATATTGATGATGTGAGCTTTGATATAGCAGGCAGCGATACAATTGAACTGAGTATCAGATTAAGATTAAAACTGCGTGTGGCTAAGATAGAGGAAGTAGTATGTACAGAGGATCTTATTGTGACAAAGGAAGAAAACAGGAGAAAAGCTCCCATAATTCTTTACTTTGCCCACCCCGAAGATACCATGTGGAGTATAGCCAAAAATTATAGAGTTCCATTATCACGGCTGGCTATTGATAATGGAATAGACGCCTCCGCAAAGCTGGAACCCGGAAAACGACTGTTCATCATGTGAGTAGCGGGATGAGTAAAAGGGACGGTCCTCTTTACTCATTTCCCACATCCCCTTTATTACAAAATGAGTAAAGAGGACCGTCCCCTCTACTCATTTATTGTATTTATTCAATAGTAAGAGTAACTGAAATAGTGAATTTAGGCACTGTTTGTTGCTCTTTTTTTGTTTTTTGTATATAATATACTTTATAAACAGCAGGAGGTGGCTGATGAAGGAAATAGCATTATCGATGCCTGCGAAGATCAATCTTTCCATTGATGTAAAGAAAAAGCTGGCAAACGGTTATCATAGCGTTGAAATGATTATGCAGACTATTGACCTCTTTGACACCATCACTGTAGAAAAAGAAAACAAAGGGATTTCTATCGACTGTGCTCAGTCCTATGTACCGAATGATCAGAGAAATATTGCCTGGAAGGCGGCTGAGCTATTTTTTTCAGAATGTCCTTATAAAGGAGGGGCTCGAATTACCCTAAAGAAAAATATCCCGGTATCGGCCGGATTAGGCGGCGGCAGTACAGATGCCGCAGGTGTGCTGAAAGCCCTTAATATTCTCTATGACAATTGCCTTAAAGACTTACAGATCATTCAGTTGTCAAGACGTTTAGGGGCGGATGTAACCTTTTTTCTCGCAGGAGGGACCCAATTGGCAAAAGGCATAGGTGATGAGCTCACACTGCTCCCCTGTCTTGTAGGAATAGATGTTGTACTGGTTAAACCTGATTTTCCTGTATCCACCCGATGGGTATATGAAAATCTCGATTTAAACCTGGTGGAGAAGAGGCCTGATACCTCCAAAATGATAGGTGCCATCGAAGCTATGGATGTCAGGCTGCTTGCCCGGAGCATGGAAAATGTTTTGGAAAGCGTTACAGTTAAGGAATACCCGGAGCTTCAGACCATAATGGACAGATTTACCGAATATGGCGCATTGGGAAGCCGGATGAGCGGGAGCGGACCGACTGTGTTTGGACTATTTTACGATTCTCCCTCGGCGGAAGCAGCCAGGGAGAAATTTTTAAAAGATTATACACATGTTTATCATTGCAGAACTATCGGAAGGGGGGATTTTAATGGTTAAGGTACCCAAACTGAAGCTTGACAGTTATCAACCGCTCAGGGATGTTATTTTTGAAACCCTTCGCAAAGCTATTGTAAGCGGAGAAATCAAACCGGGCGAAAGGCTTATGGAAGTATCTCTCGCCAACCAGATGGGTGTTTCAAGAACACCGGTCAGAGAGGCGATCAGAAGACTTGAGGCTGAAGGTCTGGTAACCATGGTTCCAAGAAAAGGAACTCATGTTTCAGAGCTGTCGGTCAAAGATATTATGGATGTCCTGGAAGTTCGGGTTGTGCTGGACAAGCTTGCTACCGATTTAGCTGCAAGACGGATACATCCATCACAGATTAAAGCTCTTGAAACAGTCCATAAACAGTATATAGCAAGCCTGGAAAAGGATAATATAGAGGGAGCTATCAGAAAAGACGTCGAGTTCCATGATATCATATACGCTGCCTCGGGAAATCCAAGGCTTGTTGCTGTGGCTGCTTCCTTAAGAGAGCATATTTACCGTTTCAGAGTAATTTATATGAAGGATAACATTATTGCCGAGAATGTATTGCACGAACACGAGCAAATACTGGAAGCTCTAAAGAACGCAAGAAATGATGAAGCATCCGATCTTGCAGAAGAACACATAAGAAATCAATTGGAATCCATAATAAAGACAGTGAAAGAAAATACCGTCAGAGGTGAATAACGGCAAATGCTTTTTAATTCCCTTCATTTCTTGATTTTCTTTCCGGTGGTAACACTGGTTTATTTTTTGATGCCAACTTTAAGGGTCAGGAATATACTCCTGCTTATAGCAAGCTACTATTTCTATATGCAGTACAGGCCGGAGTATGCTCTTTTGATGCTTTTATCCACTATTATTGACTATTTTGCAGGCCTTGGAATGTCGAGGACATCCAAAAAAGCTGTAAAACGCTTGTGGCTTGTTTTAAGCCTTATGGGCAATCTGGGAATGCTGTTTTTCTTTAAATACTTCAATTTTTTTAATGCGAATGTGGCAAATCTGCTTTCATACTTTAATATTGCATATCAGCCCCTCAGCCTTGATGTATTGCTTCCTGTCGGTATTTCCTTTTACACTTTCCAGACATTGAGCTATACGATCGATGTTTACAGGGGCGATCTTCCGCCTGAAAGAGATTTTTTCGATTTTGCCCTTTACGTATCCTTCTTCCCGCAACTTGTCGCAGGCCCTATAGAGCGTTCCACAAACCTTCTGCATCAATTCAAGGTGCATCACGAATTTGATGCCGACAGGGCTTCCTCCGGGTTAAGACTGATGGCATATGGTTTTTTCAAAAAGGTTGTAATAGCAGACAGGCTTGCGGTCATTGTGGATACAGTTTATAACGATCCCAGAGGTTATGA
>JAAYNO010000023.1 GCA_012520855.1 Clostridiaceae bacterium
CAGCAAGAGACTTTGTCTTTCCTGCAAAAATCCCGAAGGGCTCATAGTGGATAGCCGCTGCTTGAACAATATGTGTTCCGTTATCTTCATTGAACTGGTTTAAGTACAGGACATGCTGGAAATAATTGGCGTCAATTTCACCATACTCTAAGTTCAGGTTGGGCTGCACATAATCGGTAAACTCCACGACCTTCAGTGTTATACCTTTTTCAGCAAGAATTTCCTTCGCAACACCAAGTATTTCAGCATGCGGCGTTACACTTGCTCCCACAACAATGGTGGAGCCTTTGACAGAATTGGCCCCGCAGCCTGTAAACAGTGTTAATGCAAGAGTAAAAGCTAAAACAAGGATTATTTTTTTCTTCATATTGAATTCTCCTCCTTCATTATTTTTATCTAATGCGTTTGTCGCATTTTCTGGCTATTATATTTCCGATCTCCTGGAAAATCTGAACCAATAGAACCAGGATCACGACCATAACAAGCATAATATCAGTTTGGGAGCGGTGATAACCATATCTGATCGCAATATCTCCAAGGCCACCGCCTCCTACAACACCGGACATTGCAGAATAACCCAGAATTGTAGTGGTGGCTATTGCTGCACCGACTATCAGAGATGGCTTTGCCTCGGGGATAATCACCTTTAAAACCACCTCTAAAGTTGAGGCACCCATAGACAGGGACGCTTCTATAACGCCCCGATCGACCTCCTTTGCCGAACTTTCTACCATACGGGCAACAAAAGGAGCTGCAGCTATCACCAGAGGTACTACTGTTGCCGTAGATCCAATAGTTGTGCCCGCAATAAATCTTGTTACAGGCATTACTGCCACCAACAGAATAATGAACGGTACTGATCTCAGCAAATTGACTATGCTTCCCACTATCCTGTTTATTGTTGGGTTGGGTCTTATTCCTTCCTTGTCGGTGACCACAAGGATCATTCCAACAGGCAGCCCGATCAAATATGCCATGACAGTTGAAACGACTGTCATATACAGTGTTTCGAGGAGTCCTGTGCCCATCAATGAAAACATACCCTCACTGAACATCGTATTCTTCCTCCTCATATGCGATTTCTTCCATGTCAAGATAGGTCAATATCTGTCTGACTTTTTCTTCGTTTTCCGGAAGCTGTACTATCATGTGTCCGTATATTTTGTCATCGATCCTTTTGGTATCGGCAAATACTATATTTACAGGCGAACCGCATTTTAAGACCATATTGGCTATTATAGGCCTGTTTGCGGCATTGCCGTCGAATACCAGCCGCAGCAGTTTTCCGTAGCCGGTCACTTCCTCGACAACATCACCCGAGGGAAAAATCAGCTTTTTGGCCGCCTGAGTCCTGGGATGCCGGAACACCTCATCTACCGGCCCCATTTCTTCGATATGGCTTTTGTCGATTATGGCCACGCGGTTGCATATCTGCTCGATTACCTTCATTTCGTGGGTAATGATCACTATGGTCACTCCGAGTCTCTGATTAAGTTCTTTCAACAGAGCCAGTATCGATTGGGTCGTGGTAGGGTCCAGGGCGCTTGTAGCTTCATCGCACAGTATTACCTTGGGATTAGTCGCCAGAGCTCTGGCTATTGCCACTCGCTGCTTCTGACCACCAGAAAGCTGTGCGGGATAAGCCTTTTCTTTATCAGCCAGCCCGACAGTCTTAAGAAGCTCCTTTGCGCGAGCTTTTGCTTCTTTTTTCGGCACACCTGCGATCTCCAAAGGAAAACAAACATTATCGAGGGCTGTTCTTTGCATCAAAAGATTAAAGCTCTGAAAAATCATGCCTATGGACCTGCGGATATTGCGAAGCGCTTTATCTGACAGAGAAGTAATATCAGTTCCGTCAAAAATGACACTTCCGGCAGTGGGTCTTTCCAGAAGATTCATGCATCTTACCAGAGTGCTCTTCCCGGCTCCCGACAATCCTATTATTCCAAAAATCTCACCCGGATAGATGGATATATTGATATCATCCAACGCCACTACGGCTTCTTCTCCGGTCCCGAAAGTTTTGTTCAGATTTTTTAGTTCTATGATAGGAGTTTGCGTCATTCCCCTCTCTCCTTCTGTTGTATACTTCAATGCATAAATAAAGCCCTTGATGAATCAACATCAAGGGCGTAAGCTTCAGGCTTCGCGGTACCACCTTGTTTCGCCCATACCTTGCAATATGGGCCTCAATGAGTACGGACCAGAAAGTCGATACTCCTGTGCTGTCACGGGCACACCCGTCGTAGCCTTGTGCAGAATGCATTGCTACAATGCATAAGCAGTCGGTACGAAGCTCCAAGACCATCTTCGGTAATACTCCACGTTCCCCTTTTCACCAACCGGGGCTCTCTTTGCCGTTTCATACTACTTACTCTTCTTTTCATTGCTTTTTAATTATTGAGTTACGATAAAGTTTACAATAAACATAGCGATTCGTCAAGTGATTTAATCGGCGGCCTTCGGTCTTCCATGGTTTCAAACTGAGGGAAAACCAGGTTTCGAATCACAGCTTTAATATATCCGGGTTTATTTTGTCTCTTTGGCTGCTTTTCTGGAAGCTGAAGCGCTTTTGGTCCTGCCTGTCCTTTTTGCGGGCGCGGCTTCTGTTTTTGCCTTTGCGACTTCCGAATCATCTGCTTCTGTTGACTTTTTCGCTTTTTCGGAAGATTTTTTGGCGGAAGCTGATCTGGTCTTCGTGGTCTTTTTGGCTGCTGCTTTGGCAACCTTGAAGCTGTAGTTCATTCCCGAGTTGTTGTCCCAGTTGCCTATCGGATCAACGAATGCGCAACTGAAAGTTCCTGCTTTGGCAAGCGTCAGGCTGACGACAAAAGCATCATCCCTGAGCTCCATATCAACAGTTTGAGAATCTTCCCAGCTCTCATTATAGCCAAAATGAACTTTTACATCTTTTGCTCCTGAATTTTTAAGAAGTCCGGTATATGAAAGCTCGATGGTATCTCCTGCCTTTAGGGTCTTTTTTGAAAGCTTTACACCATTTTCTTCATAAATGCCCTTTTTCATTATTTATCCGCTCCTTAAAATCTTTTCCTTATTATTCAATTAAATTATATCCTGAGCCTTTTTTGATGTAAAGCAATGTATAAAAGTTTGTAGCTATGGGTAAATTTGCACATAAGACATAGTTATTATTTGTGCATTTTTGCCGTCTCCTTTATCAGCATAGGTTCTGAATCGAGCATTTTAGCCATATTTATACATGCTTCATATTTCCCGGAGTTGAATCTTCCTGTAAGAACTGATCGAATCAGCAGGTTCTTCGGCGTGTCAAG
>JAAYNO010000150.1 GCA_012520855.1 Clostridiaceae bacterium
GTTGGAGTTGTTGTCGGTGTTGGCTCGTTTTCCGTTGCTGCTGGTGATCCGCAACCTGTCAGGAGCAAGATGAATGCCAGGGTAAATGCGATAATTGCTTTTTTCATTATATCCCTCCTTGATTTTCACATCATAAATGTGCATGTTGCACAAATATTGAATTTAGTTTAGCGATAAACTAACCTAATTATATACAAATAATTTTAGTGTGTCAAGCGTGTACTGTATTTATTTCTGCATCATGTAATTAAGCAGCTTGATCGCTTCATCCTTAACGGGTGACGATGCTGATACTGAGTATCCGCCGCCATTCCACGCTATAATCGACGAGGTAGGAGAGCTTTGCTTTCACTATAACGAGATGATATCCAACATTAACAAGTTATTAAATCAGGTTTACTCTCTGGAGATCGAGGAAAAAATCGCAGAACTTAAGGCTCTTCAAGCCCAGATCAACCCGCACTTTTTATATAATACGCTTGATACTATTTATTGGAAGGCGGTATCGGGCGATAATAAAGGTGTCCAGGAAATGATCCACGCATTGTCTAAGCTGTTTCGATTGGCTCTTAATGTGGGTAAGGATTTTTTATATGTCCGTCAGGAAAGGGAGCTTATAAGCTATTATTTATTGCTGCAGGAAAAGAGATATAAGAACAAGCTGAAATACAACCTTGATTTCAGCCCCAATATTTTATATTGTCAAATACCTAAGCTTATACTTCAGCCGTTTGTAGAAAACGCTATAGTTCATGGTATCGAAACGGAGGATAAACCTACCAATGTAGATATATTGGGCTTTATGGAAGGTGAAAGACTTCATTTTATTATTCGGGACAACGGGACGGGGATGCCTCAGGAGGTTTTGGATAAGCTGCTTAATCCCCAGATCGATGCAAACAGTTCCCCTGAAAAGGGCGGCTATGGGATCAAGAATGTTATAAACCGTCTGTCGATTTATTATGGTAATAAATACTCTATTGATATAAAAAGCGAACTGGGCAAAGGTACTGAGATCAATATTTTTATACCGCTTACACCCGAAATAAATATAGAGAAAGGAAATCTGAAGGGTTATGTATAAGCTTGCTATTATCGATGATGAACATGAACATGTGAAAGGGGTAAGGGATTACATCCCCTGGGAGAGATATGAAATAGAGGTGTGCGGAATTGCTTATAACGGCAGGGAGGGACTTAAGCTTATAAAGGAATGCCGCCCTGAGATAGCACTGGTAGACATTCAGATGCCGTTTATAGATGGCTTGTCACTTATAGAGGAAGTAAATACCCTCGATATAAACACACAAATGATTATAATGAGCGGGCATGACGATTTTGAATATGCAAGGCAGGCTATAAAGCTAAAAGCAAGCAATTATCTTCTTAAACCCTGTTCGGCGGAAGAGATTCTTCAGGCTGTACTTAAAGCAAAAAACACCTATCTGGAAGAATCGAACAAAAAATGCCTGCTTGAGCAGTACCAGTCTGTTTTTCCTCAGTACATAAACCTTCTGAAGGAAAGATTTTTAATTAGTCTTCTGGATAACAACCTTCAAAATCCATCATCTTTTTTCAAAGATATTTCAAGCTATGGAATCGATCTGTCAGACAGCCCCTGCTGTACAGCCGTATTCAGGCTGGAGGACAAGGACAAGCTTTATACTCAAAGCACTAACAAAGAATTTGATTTTCTTATAATAAGTATTATAGAAGAGATAAAAAAAGTCTGTACAGATAAATATCCTTTTGAACTGGTCATAAAGGGTAATGATATAGTTTTTATATCTTCGGGTGAATTTGCCGATTATGATACATTCGTAAGCCTTATCCAGAAAATATATAATAGGTTGTCAGAGGTTTTTGAATACCAGTTTACCGTAGGTATCGGACAAGTTGTTTCTTCTCCCCTTTTTATCCACAAATCATACAGCCAGGCTTTGGCCGTCCTTGAAAACAGTATTTTTTTAGGAGAGAAAAAAGTAGTTATTTATGATGATAGAATTTTAGAAGAAAGTTTTCATTATCTTTATCCCTTTAATGAAGAAAAAAAGCTTTTGCATGCTATTGAAGCAGGTGATTCATCATCGATAAGGGAGGAAGTGAATAATTTCTTCGTTACCTTCGAGCAATGCACTAATATAGATAACAATATATTAAAGAAGATCGGCATAACACTTTTGAATAGCATGATGAGATTCTGCTCAGAAAAAAATATATACAATGATGCTTTGCACCAGCTTATTTTCAGCAGTTTTGATGAGATCATCAATGCTGTATCCTTTGAGTCCATGAAGGCTGAAATAAATAAAACCATCGACAAAATAATTGAACATATTCATAACACAGCGCCAATAAACAAGCTGGTTCAACTTGCTCTTAACTATATCCATGGGAACTATGCAAGGGAAATAAGCTTGAAAACAGTCGCCGACGAGCTTTTTATCTCAGCATCATATTTAAGCTTTCTTTTTAAGCAGGAGCTAAAAAAGAATTTCGTTGATTATCTCAATAATTACAGAATAAATATTGCTAAGGATTTATTCAAGGATCCCAGGCTTAAGAGTTATGAAATAGCATATCAGGTTGGTTTTCAGGATGAAAAATACTTTTACAAGCTATTTAAGAAATACACGGGTCTGACTCCTTCCCAATATAGAGAGAGCGTTAATATTTATTAGTATCTTGCATTAAAGGAATATATTGACATACTTATGCAAGTATGATATCATTTTGATATCATTTTAGTATTAATTTATGCAGGAGGTTTTTTTATGGATGCAAAATATACTAAAGAGATCGAACCAAAAACGAAGAATGGTATGTTTATGCTTATACTGGGTATTCTCCTTATACTTGCTGCAATAGGCGCTATTATTTGGGGAGCAATCCTGATGGAGAATGCAAAGCCATCGGTTATAGGCACTGTTATATTCATCCTTGGTTTTCTCTACCTGTTGATATGCTGGATTCCTTTTATGGGTCTGAAGATCCTTAAACCTCAGGAAGCACTTGTTCTTACATTGTTTGGAAAATACATTGGTACGCTTAGAGGTGAAGGCTTCTTCTTTGTTAATCCTTTTGTCTCAGCGGTCAATCCTACTGTTGGGCGTGGCGCAGCAACAGGTTCAGAAGATCAGAATCCGGTTATCCAGTACAGTAGTCAAAGCGGAAATGTCAATCTGAACCTCACCGGGCAGAAAAAAATTATTTCCCTTAAAACCATGACCCTTAATAATAACAAGCAAAAGATCAACGATGCTCTTGGGAATCCTGTAGAAGTAGGAGTTGTAGTTATCTGGCGTGTTGTCAATACAGCGAAGGCAGTATTCAACGTGGATAATTACAAAGCATTTCTGTCTATACAATGCGACTCTGCACTAAGAAATATTGTAAGACTTTATCCTTATGATGTAGCTGAGGCGGGAGAGGAAATGACCTTGCGGGGCAGCAGCCAGGAAGTTGCTGATAAGCTTAAGACCGAGCTTCAATCCAGAGTGGATATAGCAGGCCTTGAGATTATTGAGGCACGAATCACACATCTTGCTTATGCTCCTGAAATAGCCGCTGCTATGCTTCAAAGGCAACAGGCTTCAGCCATAATAGACGCAAGAAAGATGATTGTCGACGGAGCTGTGGGAATGGTTGAGATGGCCCTCAGCAAGCTGAACGAGACCGGTATCGTTCAGCTTGACGAAGAAAGAAAAGCAGCAATGGTCAGCAACCTGCTTGTTGTGCTATGCGGCAATAAGGACGCACAGCCCATTGTTAACAGCGGGTCAATTTATTGATGTCTATGGAAAAGAAAGCTGAACAGGAAAAAAAACAATTACTGCTGCGCCTGTCCCCTACACTATGGAGGGAACTGGCTGCATGGGCCGAGGACGACTTCCGCTCCATTAACGGGCAAATTGAGTTTTTGCTCACAGAATGCGTCAGAAAACGAAAAAAAGCCTTATCCGACAAATAGTACTATACCAGGACATGATTGTTAAGAACAAATATGTCCTGGTATTATATTACCATGGTACAAGCCTATTGACCTGACCGGAGTTTTAAACAATATGTGAGTAAAAGTACAGTGACTTTTACTCAGATGTCATCCTGAGCAAAGTGAAGGATCTTTAAGGATTCTTCAGTCGCTACGCTCCTTCAGAATGACATACAGGGTTATTCATCAATTATAAATGAAATATAATATCTTAATGTTTCCTCATCTATCCCGCCGACTATGCCTCCAAGGATGTATCCGTCCTTATCTATAAAAAGTGTACTTGGAATTGTTCGGACTCCATAAGTTATAGCTGCATCCTGCTGTGTATCGAACAGTACCGTGAAAGTAAAGCCGTTATCTTCAACAAACTTCTTACCTGCTTCTACCGTTTCCCTTCTTCCTTCAGCCAAATCAACCATCAGAAACAACAGCTCGTCTTTCTGATACTCTTCAGACACCTTATTGAAATGAGGCATCTCGTCCCTGCATGGCGGGCACCAGCTAGCCCAGAAATTTAATACTATCGGCGTGCCAATATAGTCGTGAAGTGTGACCTCATTGCCGTCATAATCCAGAACCGTGAAATCAGGTGCTTTTATTTTATCCTCTGACTCACCTTCATTGCCCGGAGTTTCGGACTCTGTGTCTGGCGGAGTGCCTGTCGGCGTCACCACAGTCTCGGGAGTTGGATTTGATGATCCCAAAGCTTCGGAATCAGTTTTTGTGGGTTCAGATACATCATTACTTCCTGGAGCTTTGTAGTTCTTACTAAGGTAATTATAACCTGCAACCGCTGCCAGGATAAAAAGTGCGAAACCGACAATATAGAATAGTAATTTAAACTTCTGATTCATTTTACTTCTCCTTGATTAAAACGATAATAGTGCAAGAATTCTTCCCAAATACCCTGTAATTATAGCTATTCCCAGCAATACAAGCAGAATTCCGGATATAAGATTGACTGTTTTGTAATTACGCTTAATAAAATCAAATACTCCTTTAAGCTTATCCAAAATCAATGCAGATACCATAAAAGGAAGGCCGAGGCCTATTGAAAAGCTCAACAGCATCAATATCCCCTTATAGCTCTCCTGGGAAGATGCGGCGAGCATCAGAGCAGAGCCTAGAAATGCTCCCACGCATGGAGACCAGCCAATAGAAAAGACTGTCCCAAACAGCACTGAGGACAAAAATCCTGGTTCTGAGGGGTTTTTATTGATGCTGCGATTTTTATTAAGAATTGATATACTTATAACCCCCATATAGTTTAGCCCCAGGAGTACAATAATCCCTCCGGCCACAATATTCACCCACTTTGAATATCTGACAAGAAAACCTCCAAAGAATCCGGCAAATGCGCCCAATAAAACAAAAACGACTGTAAAGCCCAGTACAAAACCTAAAGCGTTTATAAATGCCCTTTTCTTATTTTCTGTTCCCCCTGCAAAGTAGGAAACATATATAGGCAAAAGAGGCAGCATACACGGTGATACAAATGCAATGATCCCTTCTAGAAAAGTTATCAGATAATCCATACTCCGCTCCTTTTTCTTAGCAAAGTTATTTAAACCAAAAGTTTAACGGGCGGTATTGCTTTTATTCCTTCCTATTAAAGCTTTGAGACTTTTATTTTAATATATATTTTCACAAACTTCTGTAATAAAATCACATTTGTAAAAAGAAAATGCCTTATAACTGCCGCCACAAAAAGATCCCACGACCTAACAAGGCCTTTGGAATAACATTGTCAGGCACTATAAAGCATTTCTTCAATAATATGAACTAATATTTATCGGGCTTCCAGCAGTTCTTTGATGTTGCCGTTGGGTATTATTACCGCAAGATATTCCTTGTCTTTATCGGCAATATTGCCCTGAACCGTTATTGTGATACTGTTGCCGTTAGTTGCTGCAACCTCCAGCCTGCTTTTTTCAAAAGAAATGTTGCTCCCTTTTAAATCCAGTTCTACGGTGCAGTTACTGACTATCTCCAGCTCTACCACAAGCTTGTCGTCTCTTTGTGAAACATTTTTCCTTACTATGCTATAGAAGTTCTTAAGGTCAAGATTGTATTTCTCTCCGGGCACCAGTGTAATTGTTTTTTCCAGGTTGTTATACGTAACGGTGTATTGTCCCTGCGGTAATTCAACCATAAATTCACCATTTTCTTCGGCTTCAACATTAACAGCTTTCCCTGTAATTGTATTTAAGAATTCAACATTTTCTTCAACTCCCGGATCTAACTTGCCTGAAACTTTTGCCGTACCCGCCAAATCGGACATCAGCCACAGCCAGCGACACGAGGGTTGTACCCAGACCTCCTTATAGTTGTAGCAGTTATTTACCGGCCAATAAGGGATATCCTTTTCCCTGCTGGTTTGAATTCCGACTGGAAGCGATCCGGCCATATCACCGGACATGGCTGTATATTGGGGAGCATAATCATAACCTTCGCCATACATCAGGCTTTGGGAAAACGGATTGCGCCCAAGGCACCACTGAAGCTGATGCTGGCATAGCTCAAAAAAAGCCGTGTTTCTTCTTATCCTTGCCAGGCTTGACAGTGCCTTGGCGTCGGAAAGAATCAGTGAATTATTGCCCCTGAATACATACCAAACCGGAAATAGCCTTAAATAGTATCCTTCCGATAGTCTCACGCCGTTTTCGACCTGTTCTCTATATGTTGGCGTATCCGATTCATCAATTTTATAAATCGATGCCGGAAACATGCCATAAGGCCAGGTATACTCTGTTATTCTCATCAGATAATCTGAATAAAGGGCTATGCACCTGTACCAATCAGCCCAGTCCCGATGATTCGGGAATTCTGCCAAAAGCTCGGCAAGAGCCACCAGCGGTGCCTGGGATTGAGACAAGTGAGAATAGTGAAGAATCATGTCTTTATCCGGGTTCTCGTAGAAAAAGCCTGTTAAAGGTATGTCCCAATCAGGCGCTGTGATTTGCTGACAGTTCATGATCACCGTTGCCTGTTCAAAAGCTTTTTCTGCATATTTACTGTCCCCTGTCGCTCTGTAAAGCTCAATGGAAGCCAATGCTCCGGTTCCATTAAGCTGAACATCAGGAAAATGCCTGTATGTCTCGGAATAATCGGAAGCTGCCAGGGCGTCTATGGCAAATTGCCAGTCTTCTTTCGCAGCCTTTAGGCAATATAATGAAAGAATAGGATCTTCATCTTCTAAAACCATTGCAGCGAGAGCTTCTGCAGCAGCGGTGTCAAAGTTGGCAAAGGGAATATTTAACGCTTTAAAGGTGATATCATCATATGTCCCGATAATGCCGTCGGTCCAGAAATCCATTGTAGCCCAGACCGATCTGTACCCGTCACCGAAACGGGTCTTCAGGATCCAGTCCAATCCCCATTTCCCTTCTTCAATAAGCTTTTCATACAGCTCAGGATCGCTATCCTTTACTCTTCTGGCCAGATGGAACATGGCATACGTGGCTTCGGTGGTATTCCAGATCCCTTGTGACAAGTCCCCTGCGTCATGCCATCCTCCGTTGATAATGATCTTTTTGTCGCCATGGACACACTGCCAGTCGCGATGGCAGTTGCCGTGGATACCGGGCACACTGAAGCCGCATCTTTCACAGTAGAAAAGGTTTATGGTCTTCCATATGGTGCCGCGCCAGATATTTTTATCAATACAAAAGGGCTGAGTTTCCACATCGCCCGCCCTGATGATGAAGCTGCCTTCATCTTCAAGCTCGGTAAAATCCATAAACTGAAATTCGCCTATATGGCTCTTTTTTACTTCAACGGGCCTGGTAAGAACGGTCTCGTTTGTATCGACATTTATAACGGAAAACTCCGATGCCTTTATTCCACATGCAATAGCATTTTTTACCGACCCAGTCTGATATCCGGTATGACTAAATGATATGCGGCCTGGAGCAACGTTCCAGCCTTCATAATGATCAGCCTCCACCTTCTGAAGCTCGAGCCTGTCGATATCGAACATTACAGTATCGGTAGCCCCCGGTTCATTTCCCTGCATGCGATAGATTATATCTACACCTGTGACTTTATCCCTTGGCAGGCTGGCTATTTCCCAGACAACATGATTCCATTGATCGGGCTTAAGAAGGAAGAAATGAAGCCCCTCTCTCTCATATGAATCCGGAATTTTGATCTCACCATCGTTTCGCAGTACGACATACATTGAAATGACCCTGAAGCCCGGCAGAGTCGGATAAACCCAGAAAGAAAGGCGATTGTAGGAGCTCCAGTCCTCCCCGTTGAACACTCTTCTTGCTATGGCTTCACCGAAGGGCCTTCCATAATTCGCGCGATCTTCCGGATCCACATATACTTCTTGCTTAGTTTTTGAAGCAAGCCTTAAGCATTTTTCACCATCCATTGAACGCTCGCTTGTAAAGGTCATTTCTCCGACCCCGATATGCTGCCAGTTTGCACAATTCTCCATGTTGTCAAGCAAAATTGATTCAATGACCGGTTTGCTTTCCCATCTATATCTGGCTGTTTTACTCTCGTCGATCTTTAAAGGAAAACACGTAAACGATTCTCTCATTGCTGTTTCTCCTTTTATGCTATATATAGTTATCAGCATTTAATTTTTATAGCAAAACACCGAGGTAATATTCCCTCGGCATGATTCAATAAGGGTCATCACAATTTTAAGTAAATGACTAAATTTTTATATCCACATTCTGCCCTAAGTATGGTGTAACGCTTTGTTCCAAGACTTTCAACATGTCTTGCGCAATAGTCTCAGCATTTGTCATTGCCTTTTTCAATACTGCAATACCTACCTGCTGGGCTAATTTCCCTTGATGCATTGATATTGATATTGCTGCAACATCCATAATATCAACCCCTATAGAATATAGGTACCCAGATATAAAAGCGTTAAAACGACATTAACATATTATAGTTTCAAGCTTCGATTGCTGTTGAGACAGAATTATCAATGACCTCCTGTGCTGTGACCTCACTTCCCAGTTTATCCGAAAGGTACAGACCTTCCTGTATCAACATAGTGCTCAACGCCAGTTCTGCTGTTGGAAGCAGCGGTACCTCACCTTTAAGAGCTGCGATCCAATGAGCCTGGGAGGAGCTGTAAGCATACTCATCTTCAATTGTATTGACCCATCTGAAGTCCATGTCATCGAGGTTTCCGGTACAATCGAGGTCAACATCACAAATAGTGGTATGGTAGCTGAAGGGCTCCAGCCTTATTCCCCCTTTACTTCCCATTAGCGAACTGGATTCCATACTCCCCATATGCACAGCCCAAGACTCAAAAAAATCCATCGTGATGCCATTATTAAATCTGACAAAACCCAAACCGAGTTCTTCAACATCATATCCGCTTTGCTTTCTTCTGCCTTCATGCATTCCGGTTTCCTGGTATAACTTACCGGAAATAGTCTGCGGTTCGGGCAGACCCATCAGATAAAGAAGCTGGGAAATATGATAGACTCCCATATCATAAACCGCTCCTCCTCCGGCATACTTTTTTTGAACAAATCTCTCAGTCCCGTAACCGTCCACATATGGTCGGCCGCGTCGCCTGAAACCTACTGAGCGTGCATGATATATCCGGCCTAATGCTCCACCGTCTATAAGTCTTTTTGCTGCTCTTGTTTCAGGTCTGTATAGCCTGCTTAGCTGGATATGGAGCATTTTGCCGTATTGTTTTGCTGCCTCGACCATTATAGCGCCGTCTGCGTATGAGCCTGCTATAGGTTTTTCACAGTATACATGCTTACCCTCCCTGAATGCATCAAGGGTTACGGGCATGTGCAGATTATTGTGAAGGCAAACATCAACAGCGGTGATATCGTCGCGCTTCAGTAATTCTCTGTAATCTGTATAAATATGAGGTATAGCCCATTTTTGTGCAACCATTTTGAGATTGTTCTCATTCAAGGCACAGATGGCTATAACCTCCGCGTCAGGGATATCCCTATACATTTCCAGATGCACTTTTGCTATTTGTCCGGCACCGATGATTCCAATCTTAACCTTGCTCATACCATACATCTCCTTGTTAATTAAAATGATTATTACAAAGGTTTGCTGGTTCATATAATCGATATTAAAGGTGATAATACTATCCAGTGATAATATACCACGTCAGGCTATGCAAAAACTACAGATAATTGCTATTGCGACTTATGATATAATATATACCAACCCCAAAAACAGGAGGTCTAATAAGTATGAAAAAAAATAGTACTAAATATGATTGGATTGCTCCTTTAGCGAATTTAGCCATAAAATGCAGCGCAATTAACCCTGAGCTTTACGGTAAATACGATGTAAAGAGGGGACTACGGGATATAAGCGGCAGAGGTGTGCTTGCTGGGCTCACTGAAATCGGTGAGGTCCACTCCTATATAATCGACGAAAATGAAATGGTCCCATGTCCGGGCAAGCTCTATTATCGGGGATATGATATTGAAGAGATTGTTCAGGGCTTTATGTCGAAAAACAGATTTGGATTTGAAGAAACCTGCTATTTACTGCTTTTCGGAGATTTGCCCAACGAAAAAAATCTCAGGGAATTTGAGAATAACCTCAGCCAATTAAGAAAACTTCCTCCAGATTTTACTCGTGATATGATCATGAAAGCTCCCTGTCAGGATCTTATGAACATTTTGGCAAGAAGCGTGCTTTCTTTATACAGCTTTGACGATAAGGCCGATGATAATTCAATACCCAATGTTCTGAGACAGTGCCTTGAAATGGTTGCTTATTTCCCTTTGCTTGCTGTTTACGGGTATCAGGCATATACCCACTATTTTAAGAAAAACAGTCTGTATATCCATAGTCCCAAGCCCGAGCTCAGTACAGCGGAAAATATTCTGCACATGCTAAGGCCAGACAGCAAATATACCAGACTTGAGGCGACACTGCTCGATCTCGCACTGGTACTTCACGCCGAACACGGCGGAGGTAACAACTCCACCTTTACAGCCCATGTTGTCACATCTACCGGGACCGACACTTATTCAGTCATGGCAGCGGCACTGGGTTCATTAAAAGGGCCAAGACATGGCGGAGCCAATATTAAGGTTGTTCAGATGTTTGATGATATAAAACAAAATATCAAGGATTGGGACGATGACGAGGAAATAATGAATTATCTTGAAAAGCTTCTTAAAAAAGAGGCCTTTGACCGTTCCGGCCTTATTTACGGTATGGGGCACGCGGTTTACTCGCTTTCGGACCCAAGAGCCGAAATATTTAAAAGCCATGTTGGAGATCTTGCCCGTCACAAGGGATTGGATAAAGAATTCAAGCTTTACTCGAAAATCGAGACTCTCGCACCTGAAGTAATAGCAAAATTCCGCAAAATATATAAGGGGGTAAGCGCTAATATCGATTTCTACTCAGGCTTTGTATATCGCATGCTGGAAATCCCTGAAGAACTCTTTACCCCTGTATTTGCCATTTCCAGAATCGCGGGCTGGAGTGCGCACCGGATCGAGGAATTAGTCAACTGCGGAAAAATAATTCGTCCGGCTTACAAGAGCATCGCTACGAGGCGTGATTATATTCCTATGGAGAAACGGATGTAGACACAAGGGAACGGTTCCTCTGTGCACTTGATACACCCTAAAAGGATTAGTATTCGCAAGAATTTTGGGGTGTTTATTTATGCGTAATTAAAAAAGTGAACCGTCCCCTTGTGCTACACAGCCAGGTAATGGGTGTCGGGAGTATATTCCCGTGGAAGGAAGCCGGCATTGAACCAGGGGAAATGTACCCGCATCTCGTTCATGACATTGACAAGTGTTTTGACATATGGCATGTATATATATTTAAATACCATTTCATCGTCAATATGATAATACCAGTTGATATTGAACTCATTCCGGCTTATGATGGTCAGTCCCGAAAAATGATAGAAAACAAGAGGGCTGCCTTCTACATGAGCTTTGTCATTAACAATTGAAACCGTATAGTTTTGTATATTCCATAAGGCGGCATTAACTCCCAAGCTGCGGACAACATGAACGTCCCGGTATTCTTCAGGCCAGCTTTCGACATACCTTTGGTCCCCAAAAATTTTATGGATTGGATCCTCTTTTATAGGGCAGTATAAAAGGCACTGACTCTTCCATTTAGATATGGCATTATAGGCAGTATTATCATTTTTACATCCCACAAAGCCCGTATTGAAAACTCCCGTAGAGCTGTAATATTTCAGGAAATTCCTCGAATTTCTGTGATGGGTCAAAAATAATGAAGCACTCGGGTTTTCCAGAAAAATATTCTCCGGGCTCTCAAAGAAGAACAGGTCAGCATCCAAATGGGCAAAATAATCGCAGTCCGAATGCTTTTCCATGACATATTGCAAGGCAACCGGCTTCAGGGTCCAGCAAAATGCCTGAAAAGGCCTGTCACCTTTAGCTTTTTCAAGCATGTCGCTATGTACCTCCTTAAGCATTATGGGCACGACTTCTTCAATGTTAATTTTATTTAGAATATGCCAAACTATTTCATCAACGCACATTGTATATATTTTAAAATCCCTTAGATTGTTTCTCAGGGATGAAACCAGTGCAAGATACTTAAAAAAATGATCTTGAGAGACCACTGTTGAAAAATGATATTTACTCATCGCTACCATCCTTTTCTTTCCTGTTTGTGTTCAAGAGCTTTTGGAATTCAATGCCAAACGCCATTTTAAGCATTGCTGACAACTGCTTTATCAGGTCATTTGCACCCTCTTCCTCTTCAAGCCGCAATACTTTTCCCACATAATAGTCCAGTCTTTGTATAACCTTAAGAAATACCTTTCTGCTGTTTTCTTCGGCAGGTGAGAAAAATCGCCTCCTCAGAACCTGCAGGACCTCAAGAAACAGCTCCAATATATCGTGATATTGACTGTTAGAAAGCAAATGATTTATATCCCTCGCTATTCTGTTCAGTTGCTCCGGGCCGATATTAAGACAGTCGCTCATACAAACGAGAGGAACATCAATAAAATAAATATTATTATATTTATTGCACATGAAGTTGATATTGATAATCAAATCGTCAGCCCTATAATTGACAGGATGCTCCTGATGGAGACTTATAATGTCGTCAGCCATCACAAACCTGCAGCCTGATTTATATAACCGCACGCCCAGATCATAATCTTCATATCCGTAGCGGATAATATTGGTGTCGAACATCCCGACATCAATAACCTTTTGGCGTTCCGCTGAGAGATTATTGGTTATGGAAAAACGCCATGGTAAATAGTAGCCTTCTAAATTGCGCCCGTATGTGTTTATTATTTTTCTTAAATCATTTATGAAACCAAATTCCAGATCAAAACTGTAAGGCGTAAGATCATCATACTTTATCTGCTCTTCAGATAAAAGAGGATACTCATCCCAATAGAGAGATAATCTTTTCATATTCAATCTTTCTCTGACTTTTTCAAAGTTATTGATCTGATCACTAGTGAAACTCTTATAATAATAGGTGAATATTCTTCGCCAAAAAAGGCCGCATACTACAGTATCAGGCTCTTTATGCTCCTCCAGGTGCCGTTTTATAAAATTTTTTGATGCCAGCATATCGCTGTCGTGAAAAATAAGTATGTCCCCTTCTGCGTTTATTACTCCCTCATTCCTGCCCTGTGCAATACCCCTGTTTTCGTCTATCCTTAATATTTTCATAGGGTATTTAAGCCGGAATTCTTTAAGCATCTGCAATGTATTATCATTTGATCCATTGTCAATGACTATGACCTCTATGTCATCTTCTTCATAGCTCTGGTTATTCAGTGCAACCAGGTTTAAATAAAGCCTTTGCCTGGCATTATAGGATGGAATGATAATACTTGCTTTCACTTTTTCATTCTTCCTTCCCAAAAAATTCTCTGTACCATTCAATGGTCTTTTTTAAGCCTTCTTCTATTGTATAGCCTGGTGCCCAACCCAGAACTTCCCTGGCTTTTTTCGCTGATAAATACTGATGCCTTATCTCGTTGCTTCCCTGATTCAGTATCCTGGGCTTAAGTTCGCTGTTCATAAGCTCAAGTATTATATTTACAAGCTCTAGAACGGTTAGCTGGATTTCATTGCTGAAGTTGAATGCCTGACCCTCCAGGTCTAGCTCATTCATCTTCTCTGCCAGCAAAAGATACGCCTCAACTGCATCCTCGACATAGAAATAGTCTCTGATAAAGCTCCCGTCGGATCGAATTACAGGACGCTCTCCATCAATTATGCTTTTTATTGTTTGGGGAATAATCCGGTTAAAGTTAAGATCTCCTCCCCCATAAAGATTTCCACAGCGCGTAATGCATACAGGCAGGCCGTATGTTTTATGATACGCCTGGGCAATCAAATCTGTGCAGCTTTTGGAGACATCATAAGGATGACTTCCTTTAAGAGGCATATCCTCTGTATATGGAAGCTGGACCTGCTCCCCGTAGGCTTTATCGCTGGATGCAACCACTATGCGCTTAACTAGCGGACTTCGTCTTGCCGCTTCAAGCAAATTATATGTACCCCGGATATTGGCCTCAAATGTACTCACTGGGTTTCTGTTGGCTATCCCGACGATAGCCTGGGCTGCCAGATGAAATATGGTATCTGTTTCATATTCTCCTAAAGAACGCTCTAATAGCGGTTCATCTTCAAGAGAGCCAATTACCGCATTTATTTTTTTATACTCATCACCGCTGTAAAGATTGGATTTTGGGATAACATCCCTTACAAGTCCGGTGACATTAGCACCCAGCTTTACCAGTTCCTTTGTCAAATAGCTTCCTAAAAATCCTGTGCAGCCAGTTAAGAAGACGTTTTTCCCTTTCCAGAATCCCATAAAACTTACCATGCCTTCCATAGATTTTGTTGACTTTCACATTGCATATTGATCTTCAAAATATCACTGTAAGTATCACAAGCAGTCCAAAACCCCTCGTGATAATAGACAGCCAGCTGCCCGTCACGAGCCAGATTCTTCAAAGGCTCCTGCTCTAAAATACAATTGGTATCATCGGTTATATAATCATAAACGGCAGGCTCAAAAACAAAGAAACCCCCGTTTATCAGCCCTCCGGGGCTTTCCTTCTCCCTGAAGGATGTGGCTATACCGTTTTCAATAGTCAATATCCCGTACTGGGTCTTCTTATTGATTCCTGTTACGGTAGCTAGCTTCCCCATTTTTCTGTGATATGCCAAAAGCTTATTTATATCGACATTTGATAGACCATCGCCGTAAGTCAGCATAAAAGTTTCATCTCCAATATGCTTTCTTGCTCTTTTTATACGGCTGCCTGTCATGGTATCGATTCCCGTATCCACAAATGTTATATTAAAGGATTCATTTTCATTGAGAAGCTTAATACTCCCTTTTCCTGTATCAAGCATAAAGTCATGCTGTTTCCAATTGTAATCAACAAAATACTCCTTGATTTTTTCACCTTTGTATCCCAATAAAAGAATAAAATCATTAAATCCAAAGTGCTTGTAATTCATCATTATATGCCAGAGCATGGGCTTACCGCATACCAAAGCCATAGGCTTGGGCATGTCCTCTGTCAGCTCATACATCCTAAGTCCCTTACCTCCGCAAAGTATGACAGCTTTCATTCTTTTTCCTCCATATATCGGTTGTACCTTTATTAATATCTTATGAGAGGGAATGTTTAAGGGTGATAGAATACAAAAACAACATGTTTCTAATCTCCGAAAATGAGGTAGAATACAACTAGCAGACATAAAATGAATCGCCGGGAAAAATTCTTCCCAAAAAACGCTGCATATTCTTTTTATACGCAGCGTGTTTTTTGAGCATGCACTGCGCATGTCCTTTGTCATGGACGATATCGGAGAATCCGGCATGGTTGCTTTGCTTTACTAAAAATAATGAGGGAGGCATCAGGATGAATAATTTTATTTTTAAAAATCCGACAAAAATTATCTTTGGAAAGGATACTGAGCATTCAGTAGGCAATGAAACTAAGATATTCAGCAATAAAATACTTTTGCATTATGGCGGCGGAAGTATAAAAAGATCCGGGCTTTATGACAGGGTAAAAAAATCGCTTGACGAAGCAGGTATTGAGGTTTTTGAGCTTTCCGGAGTTCTTCCGAACCCTCGTCTTTCGCTGGTACAGAAGGGTATTAGAATATGCAGGGATAACGGGATAAATTTTATCCTCGCTGTTGGAGGCGGAAGCGTTATTGATTCATCAAAAACTATTGCTGCAGGCGTTCCATATAAGGGAAATGTCTGGGACTTTTTCTCTGGTAAGGCTGCTCCGACCGAATCATTGCCAGTTGGAGTTGTTTTAACAATCCCCGCTGCAGGCAGTGAATCCAGCAACAGTGCAGTTATTACCAATGAAGACGGCTGGTTCAAAAAAGGTTTGACTAATGACCATTTATATCCCGTTTTTGCAATTATGAACCCCGAGCTTACTTTTACATTGCCCGATTATCAGACTATTTGCGGCGCTTCGGACATAATGGCTCATATCATGGAGCGGTATTTTACAAACACAAAGGATGTTGAATTTACTGACAGGCTTTGTGAAGCTACTTTAAAAACCATAATTGATAATGTGCCCCGTGCTCTTAAGAATCCTGCCGACTACGCCGCCCGGGCTGAAATCATGTGGGCTGGGACAATAGCCCACAACAATCTTCTTAGTACAGGAAGGGTCGGTGATTGGGGCTCCCATGCCATTGAACATGAATTAAGCGCCATATATGACATTGCCCACGGAGCAGGCTTGGCCATAGTTTTCCCTGCATGGATGAAGTATGTTTACAAGCATGATATAAAGAGATTCGCTCAATTTGCCCACAGGGTATGGAATGTGGAGTATAACGTTTTCAATATTGAAGAAACCGCTCTTAAAGGTATTTCGGCGCTGGAATCATACTATGCGTCTATCGGGCTCCCTGTCAGGCTAAGCCAGGCAAATATCGACGAAGCCCATTTGGAGGAAATGGCCGATAAGTGCACCGGATCAGGCACCTATACGGTCGGCAACTTCATGAAGCTTGACCGCGAGGATGTCTTCAATATCTATAAGCTGGCTTTATAAAATAAGTATATGGGACAGGGAACCTGTTTGCAATCATACTCGTTTTATTATCCCGCAGGCTAACCTCTTTCCGGCGTTTCCTGCCGGCTGTGACCTAAAATCATCAGGGTTCTGGTGTATTATAACGGCTCTTCCTACAACCTGCCCGGGGGTGAATCTGTCGGTATAAAATGCCAAAAAAGCATATCCGTTATTGCCTATCAATACCGGCATATCTCCTGCATGAATCGGATGTGGCATATTTGCGGGGTTATAATGTCCCATAGCTGCCTGGAACGGATCCGATGGATTTCCCTGTTCACAAGTATTACCTTCATGGATATGAAATCCGAAAGGGTTTATCGGGGCTGAATTTGAAGTCGGAGGAACTGTCTTTGGCAGATTATATATTTCAGCCACAACCAAAGTGCCGTTATGGGCGGAATAAAAATTTACGGTCCCGGTAATACCGGGAGCCAGGCTGCCTCCTACGATATTAGCTTTGGCAAATGGCTTCTTAGTAAGAATCATATTGGAAAAGAAATTAATATTTTTGACTTTCATAGATACCACACATAAATATTGATGCTGTTACATAATATGCAGCCGTAATGTCAATTGTCAGGATAAGCTATATTCATATTATTTGATTAATGCTTAGAAGTGGCGCATAAGGGAAAGCTACTGATTGAAAGACTGTCTCAAACTCAAAATGAGTAAAAAGGACCGTCCCCTATACTCA
>JAAYNO010000151.1 GCA_012520855.1 Clostridiaceae bacterium
ACATCAGGAAGGTTATTGTAGGAAAAGAAGAAGTAATTCTGCAGCTCCTGATTGGGCTGATATGCGGAGGGCATGTTCTTCTGGAAGATGTTCCGGGCACCGGAAAAACACTATTGGCCAAAACCCTTAGCCAGTCACTGAATCTTAACTTTAACAGGATTCAGTTTACTCCTGACCTTCTGCCTTCAGATATCACAGGTATCCACTATTACAATCAAAAACAGGGTGAGTTTGTTTTTAGGAAGGGGCCTGTGTTTTCTAATATCTTATTGGCTGATGAAATAAACAGAGCAACTCCCAGAACCCAATCAAGTCTGCTTGAGTGTATGGAGGAAAAGCAGGTAACTATCGATGGAGAGACATATCGGCTTGAGTCGCCGTTTATGGTTATTGCTACCCAGAATCCTGTCGAGACATTAGGTACATTTCCTTTACCTGAAGCCCAGTTGGATCGGTTTTTAATGAAGATCAGCATGGGATATCCCAACACTTCTGAAGGAATCGACATACTTAAACGCTTCAAATATGAAAGCCCTCTTTACGGATTGGTTCCTGTGGCCGATAAGTCGGAGTTCACTGATATTCAGGATATATTCAAAAATACATTTGTAAGCGAAGAGATATATTGTTATATAGTGAATATCGCAGAATCCACAAGAAACCATGCTGAGCTTTTACTGGGGGTGAGTCCCAGAGGAAGCCAGGCGCTGTTAAAAACCAGTCAGGCGTATGCAGCAGTCAACGGGAGGGATTTTGTGGTTCCCGATGATGTAAAAGCAATGGTCAAGCCGGTTTTGGCACACAGACTGATTACTCGCCATATTGGAAGTGAAAAAGGCAAGCCTGCAGCCTTCAGAATTCTTGATGAAATTATCAATAGGATCCCCGTACCCAGCGAAGAAAAATTAAACCAATCAGGAGGCAATTAGCTTTATGTGGGTGTTCAGGCTGATTATAGCCGCTTTGGTTGTTTTGCTGGTCGAAGCATATTTAACAGTTAAGTTTGGTCTATATAAAGTTAGCCTGGAACGCAGCTTTGACACGATTCATGCTGCCTTTGGACAGGAGATCCATTTAATTGAAAAAATCAGCAACAATAAAATTTTGCCCGTGCCTTGTCTTAAGGTGGAGTCAAAAATAGACAGGAGCCTGCAATTCGGCCGGCTCAAGGATCTTAATATATTACAGGATATGTATCATGTAAGTCTGTTCTGCCTGATGCCCTACACAAGAATAATACGTACACATAATGTAAAATGCAATAAAAGAGGATATTACCATTTGACGAGCGCTTCACTGACCGCCCGTTCTATTACCGGAAGCGTTTCTTTGGCGGGAGAGGTAAAAACCGATGCATTAGTTTATGTTTTTCCCCGAATCCTTAAATTTCAAGAATTGAAGCTTCCGTCACACAGTTGGCAAGGCGATATGGTCGTTCGCAGGTGGATTTTGGAGGATCCCTTTATTAGAGCAGGAGTTCGTGAGTACACCTCCTCCGATCCGATGAAAAGCATAAATTGGAAGGCTTCTGCACGCTCAGGAATTCTTCAGGTCAACCTGTATGAGCCTACAGCCTACCATAAACTGATGATTCTGTTAAATGTGGATACCAGCCTGGATCAGTGGACAGTAACCAGTGAACCAGAGCGGGTTGAATATGGCATAAGTGTTGCAGCAACAATATTTGAATATGCTTTTAAAAATACAATCGAGTCAGGCTTTGCCAGCAACGGTTTTTTAAAGGATAGCCAAAAAGAATACATCCATATAAATCCGGCGGCAGGCACCAAACAGAAGCTTGAGATCATGGAATGCCTTGCACGGATCGTTATTAACAGAAGCATCACATTCAACACACTTATTGACAAAGAGCTGGACAGAAACCCAGGCAATATGGATTATCTTTTTATTACTGCTGTAATAAATGAGGAAACAGAGAACAAAATTAACCGCCTAAAGGCTATGGGGAATGCCGTGGAGATTCTTAAAATATGAAAAATCAGTTTTTGGTGCGATGGTTTTGGACACTAACTGAATATTTGATGGTGTTTCCTGTTATTCTTATGATATCGGGATTGCTTTTGCCGGATAAATTTGCTGTGGTATTTACTTTTACTTTGCCTTTGCATACTTTGATTGCCATTGTCATTGCAAGATTTATAGATAAGTTCAGGAATATTGTCATAATGGGTATAGGTACTGCTTATGTTTTGCTGGTATCATGTGTCTGGCTTTTTGCTTCATTCGATAATTCCAGATATATGCTTGTTTATTTTACAGGGACCGCTCTTTTCTTTTTCAGAGGAATAAATAAAGCAACCGAAGGCAGGCCGATGATGTTCTTCTATACGGGAGGGCTTTTCATTCATGGTATCTCACTTTTCTTCTTAAGCCGGGTAAAGGTCATAAACCCGTATTTTAATATAGCTGTTATAGTCTCGATCCTTTATGTCACGATTGCCCTTCCATTGGCCAACAGATATTTCCTTATTATTGAATCACAGCAGAAGAATAGCCTGAACATTATGCCGAAATCGGTTGTCAGGGGAAATAGAATAATAGTTATAAGCATATTGGCTGCAATCGGAGTCCTGTCTGCAGGCAGGTTTTTACTGCAAGGGCTTGAATTACTATTAGGAACACTCAGAGACATGGTAGGATGGCTGATGGGCTTATTTGCATCAACTGATGAATTTTCTGTCCCTCCGCCGGAAAATTTAAACCCTTCCTTTGAAGAACTGCCTCAGGCTGAATCTAATCCGCTTGTCGAAATAATATCCGAGATCATTTCCACCTTACTGACTCTGATTATTTTGTTTTTTGTAATAAGGTATATTATCAGAAATCACAAGAGAATAATAAAAAATATCATGGAATTTTTCTCACGCTTATTTAGCCGCTTTCAGAGGTGGAGTTCGTCCGAACAAAGCTATATCGACAAGCAGGAATTTCTTTTAAAAATAGACGATCTTAAAGGGCCGTCTTTCTTCAAAAGACTATTTAAGAGGGAGAAGAGATGGAAGGATATGAACGATAATTCAAGCCGTACGCGCTTTATCTATACTAAATTTGTTTTGGATAACATAAAGAGAGGTTTTCATTTCAGAATAACCGATACACCTTCTGAGACAGTGGAAAGGATAACCGGAGAAATGAAAGGGAGCGA
>JAAYNO010000152.1 GCA_012520855.1 Clostridiaceae bacterium
TCAAATTTAACTTTTGCATATGAAGGCACTTATGATAATATTTTTGAAAATGTTTCATTCCATATTGATACTGATTGGAAGCTTGGATTTATCGGAAGAAATGGCAGAGGCAAAACCACATTCTTAAATTTATTGCTTGGAAAATATGAGTATAACGGAACCATTTCAGCTTCAGTAAACTTTGAGTATTTCCCTTATAATGTGCCCGATAAAGATATTGACACCATTGAGGTAATAAACAATATCTATTCCGGTTACGAACTGTGGGAGCTCAAAAGAGAGCTGTCTCTCATGGAGATTTCAGAAGATGTGCTGTACAGGCCGTACAGCACCTTAAGCAACGGAGAGCAAACCAAGGTATTGCTATCCATATTGTTTTTGAAAGAGAACAGCTTTCTTTTGATAGATGAGCCCACCAACCATCTTGATATTGCAGGCAGAGAGACAGTGAGCAATTATCTTAACGAGAAAAAGGGATTTATTTTAGTATCCCATGACAGGGTATTTCTTGATAATTGCGTTGATCACATTCTCTCAATAAACAAAACAAATATAGAGATACAAAAAGGCAATTTCTCATCATGGTGGGAGAATAAAAAGCTGCAGGACAAATATGAAGTTGACTATAATGAGAAACTGAAAAGAGATATTGACAGACTGTCTGAAGCAGCCAGACGAACCAATGAATGGTCCCACAAGGTTGAAAAAACAAAATACGGATCAATGGATTCGGGGTTAAAGCCTGATAGAGGCTATATAGGACGTAAAGCGGCCAAAATGATGAAAAGATCAAAAAATCTTGAGTCAAGGAAGCAATCTGCTATAGAAGAAAAATCAAAGCTTCTTAAGAATATAGAAACTGCTGAAGAGCTAAAAATAACACAACGGCAATATCACTCAAAACGACTGGTTTCTCTGGAGAATATTTCAATTTATTATAATGATAAGGCTGTATGCCGTGACATTTGCTTCACTATTGAGCAGGGCGACAGAATAGCCCTTAAGGGAAGGAATGGTTCGGGGAAGTCAAGTATTATCAAGCTGATATGCGGTGAGGATATCAGTTATTCAGGCAGCTTCTATAAAGGCAATCAGCTGCTGATTTCATATGTTCCCCAGGATACCTCATTTTTGACGGGTGACTTATCTGCGTACGCCTATGAAAATTCCATTGACGAGAGCCTTTTCAAGGCTATTTTGCGGAAGCTTGACTTTTCAAGAGTGCAATTTGAAAAGGATATGTCCGAATTTAGCGCAGGCCAGAAAAAGAAGGTCCTTATTGCAAGGAGTCTGTGTGAAAAAGCCCATTTGCATATTTGGGACGAGCCCCTCAACTATATTGATGTGTTTTCAAGAATGCAGATCGAGGAGCTGCTGCTTTCTTACAAGCCAAACATACTTTTTGTAGAGCATGACAGTGCATTTTGTAAAACTATTGCCAATAAAGTCGTTTCAATTTGATTAGGGCTTACAAAGAAAAAAGGCGCTGCATATGCAGCGCCTTTAAAGTATAAGCCAGTTTAATTATTTAGCTGCTTTCCATTCTTCCAATTGCCTGTTGGCTTCGGCAAGAACTTCTTCCATTCCGTTAGCTTTCAGCTTTTCAATGAACTTAGGCAGTTCTGTATCGGGATCAACAGCGCCTGCGGTAAGAGCATCGGCGTATTCCTTACGAACGTTGACAAGTGCAGCGACTTGGTCCTTAACAGGGGTATTATCGAATGCGAAACCAAGGATAGGAGTACCCGTACAAGCCTTGTTGAAGTCTTCAAATACTGACCATGGAGCCTGGCCTTGTACACGTGGAAGCTGTGTAAGCTTACCGAGACCTGCCAACCATGGATTATAGATTTCCTGGCCTTCCGGTCTCCGGACAACTTCATCCTCGCCTACTTTGTCGTAGTGAACTCCTTCAAGACCGTAGCCCAGCATTGTGAAGAGGGTGGGGTCGGTGTTAAGAAGGTTAAGGAACATAAGAGCGCGGTCAGGATTTTGTGAAGCCGTGGAAATACCGTTCATGGAACCACGTGCGGAAGTTGTGGAAATAATACCTGCCTGTGCGGGCTTATAAACGACTTCGATACCACGTGCAGGACTTGTCTGATATTCATAGCCAGGATAGTAAACCTCTGTACCTATAGCATAAGCTGCGGCATCCTGGGCTGCGGTACGAGCCGGTCCCATGGTTTGTCCGTTTGCTGCTGCGGGATTGATGTACCCGGCCACGAAATACTCACGGGTCTTCTTACA
>JAAYNO010000153.1 GCA_012520855.1 Clostridiaceae bacterium
TGCCTGTTATGTTTTCGGCAATGAGCTACATATATTCCATTGAGGATTTGCGTCAGCTTGTATATTCATTAAAGGAAGCAACCGGTTACACAAAGCCCGTTATAGTAAAAATCGCTGCGGTGCATAATGTTGCCCTGATAGCAAGCGGTATTGCACGAAGCGGTGCCGATATTATCGCGATCGATGGTTTTCGAGGAGGAACGGGAGCCGCTCCAACAAGGATACGGGATCATGTGGGTATCCCCATTGAACTTGCATTGGCAAGCGTGGATAAGAGACTGCGTGATGAAGGGATCCGAAATAATGTATCCATAGTTACGGGAGGAAGCATTCGTTCCAGTGCTGATGTGGTAAAAGCTGTCGCCCTTGGTGCTGACTGTGTTTATATAGGGACAGCGGCATTGATAGCACTGGGATGTCATTTGTGCCGAAGCTGCCAGACCGGCAAATGCAATTGGGGTATAGCAACACAGAGGGAAAATCTTGTAAAACGACTGAATCCCGATTTTGGCTATAAAAGGCTTGTAAGCCTCTTGACCGCCTGGAAGCATGAAATAAAAGAGATGATGGGCGGTATGGGCATAAACTCCATCGAAAGCCTGAAAGGAAACAGGTTGATGCTCAGAGGCGTGGGCTTGAATGAAAAAGAGCTGGAGATACTCGGAATCAAGCATGCAGGCGAGTAAGAGTTTGTCATTCTGAGGAACAAAGATCCTTCGCTACGCTCAGGATGACCTAAGTAAATGCTTTGAAGCTATTTACCATGTCATTCTGAGGAGCAAAGCGACGAAGAATCTGACATACAGAAGCAAAAATTTATACCTTTCTTGTAAGAGAGAGAACACCTCTTGATTCACTTGACTTTGAGCTGATCTGCAAAATGCCCGGCCTAATGGCTTTCAGTAAGGAAGAAAGGGTATGCAAACTGGGACGCAATGACAATTAGGAATCGACTTCTTCAGTGTATTTTATCTTAAACAACCGAATGGAGGTCTTTTATGAATTTATGGGCACATGAATCAGGATATCAGGCGCTTAACGAGAAAATCCGGAACACAGACGAGGATGTTGTTATATATGATTGCTGCGGAGAACGTTTTATCGGCAGCGGCGCTTCACAGAAAAAAATCACAATAAACGGAACACCTGGCAATGCGCTGGGCGCGTATCTTGACGGTGCAACCATTATTGTGAAAGGTAATGCCCAGGATGCCACAGGGGATACGATGAATGACGGCAAGATAATAATCGGCGGCAATGCCGGAGATGCCCTGGGATATGCTATGAGAGGCGGCAAGATATTTGTGAAAGGCTATGCAGGTTACCGCACCGGTATTCATATGAAGGAGTACAAGGATAAGAAGCCCGTCATAGTGGTAGGGGGCAGCACAGGCAGCTTTTTAGGAGAATACCTTGCGGGAGGTCTTATTATTGTCCTGGGACTGGACACGGATAAATATCCGGCCGGATACTTTACCGGAGCAGGAATGCACGGCGGAGAAATATTTATCAGAAGCAGCAAACCTCCAAAGAACCTCCCCAAACAGGTAAGCATCAATATTGCAAATGAGGCCGACATTAACAGGATAGAGGATATACTGTCTGAATTTTCGGATTTATTCGGCATTCCAGTGGAAGAAATGCTGAGCAAAACTTTTTACCGCCTGACACCCAATGCCAGAAATCCGTATAAACAGCTTTACACTGAGAATTAGGAATTACTGTATCATTCTGAGGAGCTAAGCGACGAAGGATCTGATTTTAAGGAAAGGTGGGATGATATGGACAGAGCATTAGTGATATCGTGTTCGGGAAAAAGTGCTGTTTGTCTGGCAAACATTCTGACAGAAGCATCTGTTACAGATATCACCACCATTTCCAATGCCGGCGAAGCAAGGCGTGTGCTGATAGAAAAAGACTTTGATTTATGCGTAATAAACACTCCGCTGCCTGATGAGTTTGGTGAAGGACTGGCCCGGAATATAGCGGCTCAAAAGGTATGTGTAGTAATTTTGATAGTTAAGTCTGAATTGTTTGAAAAAGTCTCAAGTAAAGTGGAAAAGGATGGTGTCATCACAATACCAAAGCCAATCAGCAAACCACTGTTTTATAATGCCCTGAAGCTGACTTCAGTGATGCATAGACGGATCAACGCAATAAAAAATGAAAACAGGATGCTTATTCAAAAAATTGAAGATATAAGGATCATCGACAGGGCGAAATGCATTCTAATATCTCATCTGTCTTTAAGTGAGCCGGAAGCGCACAGATATATTGAAAAGCAGGCTATGGACATGAGGCAGACACGAAGAAAGGTCGCCGAAGAGATACTGAAGACTTATGAAAATTAATATGGTTAATAAAACAGCTTTCCGGTTTATGCGGAGGAATTTTGATGAACAAAAAAACTTATTTGGTACTGGAGAATGGCAAAATATTCGAGGGTTATCAATTGGGAGCTATCGGCGATGTCATTGGAGAAATCGTTTTTACGACAGGTATGACAGGATACCTCGAAACTCTGACCGATAAAAGCTACTATGGACAGATAATTCTGCAGACCTATCCATTGATCGGAAACTATGGTGTTATTCCAGAGGATTTTGAAAGCAGTATAGTTTCAGCAAAAGGATACATAGTAAAAAATATTTGCCTGGAACCGTCAAACTTCAGAAGTAAAGGCAGTCTAGATGACTTTTTAAGAGAGCGGAACATTGTAGGGTTGTGCGGAATTGATACCAGAGCGCTGACTATTATGCTGCGTGAAAAGGGTACAATGAACGGGCTTATTACAGTGAGTCCGGGAAACTCCGATCTGGAAAGAATCAGATCATTCAAGGCAGAAAAACCTGTTGAAAGTGTTTCCATAAAAGAAACAACAGTATTGAACGATGAAGGCTTATACAGTATTGCAATGATCGATTTAGGCTATAAGGAGAACATAGTAAGAGAACTTGTCAAAAGAAATTGCAGGGTTATCCTGATGCCCCATCATTCACCGGCAGAAGAGATCCTGGGGCATGATCCTGACGGTATAATGTTTTCAAACGGTCCGGGCGACCCTGCCGACAATATGGCAGTTATTCATAATTTAAAGAAGCTTATAAAGTCGGGTATCCCGATTTTCGGGATATGCTTGGGCCACCAGCTTCTCGCCCTTGCTCACGGGTTTATAACAAAGAAGCTGAAGTATGGACACAGAGGAGCTAATCAACCCGTTAAGGATTTGGATACAGGACGACTGTATACTACGAGTCAGAATCACGGTTATTTTGTGACCGAAGAGAGCATAGACGCGTCGTTAGCAAAACTCTGGCATATAAATATGAACGACAATACATGTGAAGGGATACGATATCTGAACGGGCCTTATTTCTCAGTGCAGTTTCATCCCGAAGGATGCGGAGGGCCACAGGATACAGGCTTTTTATTTGACAAGTTTATAGGCGAGATAGTGAAATATGGAACAGATGCCAAAATGTCATCCTGAGCAAAGAACATGCTCTGAATGTTCTTATTGCGAAGGATCTTAATCAAAACAGTGTATAATAGTCCTATTTTAAAAGATTCTTCGGACATAGCCTCAGAATGACATGTCCCGCAAATATTAAATCTTTGTTTCCAGTCTTAATGAAATGAGGGATAACTATAAGACTTGAATTTACCAAAATGCATGGCTGCGGCAACGATTATATTTATATAAACTGTTTCGACAGAGAAATAGACAATCCTGAGAAACTTGCCGTTGCTTTGTCCGATCGCCACTTCGGGATAGGCGGAGACGGAATCGTATTGATATTAAGAAGCGAAGCGGCCGATGCGAAAATGAGGATGTTCAACCTTGACGGCAGTGAAGGGAAAATGTGCGGAAATGCCATCCGCTGCGTGGCAAAATATCTGTACGACAATGGGATGGTCAGAAAGGCTGAAATGAAAGTTGAGACTTTAAGCGGTGTAAAAACTCTCAAAATCAATACGCAAAACGGACTCGTTTCAACTGTAAAGGTGGATATGGGAAAAGCCGAGCTTGAGCCTTCCAAGATCCCGGTAAATTTGCCGGGAACTAGAATCGTTGATTATCCTTTGGTTATTGACGGAAAACCGTTTCGTATTACTTGTGTTTCAATGGGGAACCCGCATGCTGTAGTATTTTGTGATGATGTGGACAGTTTAGAACTTACAAAATTAGGTCTCATGTTTGAGTACAGTGAAATGTTCCCGGAACGTGTCAATATCGAATTTGTAAAGATAATAGATAAAAGAATACTTAAAATGCGTGTATGGGAGCGCGGCAGCGGTGAAACGCTTGCCTGTGGAACCGGTGCCTGCGCCGCTGCTGTTGCGGCAGTCATAAACGGCTATTGCAGCAAGGGCGAAGATATCCATATTCTTCTTTCAGGAGGGGAGCTTATTGTCAATTATACCGAGAATACTGTGTTAATGACCGGAGGATGTGCCAAGGTATTTGAGGGTGTGGTAGAAATATAAAGGGAGAAAGGGGCAAAATGCTATGGCAAAGTTTATATTTATAACAGGTGGCGTCGTATCAGGGATTGGAAAAGGTATTACGGCTGCAAGCCTGGGAAGGCTTTTAAAGCAAAGAGGCCTGAAGGTAGCATCTCAAAAGCTGGATCCGTATATAAACGTTGATCCCGGCACAATGAGCCCTTTTCAGCATGGAGAAGTATTCATCACCGATGACGGTGCTGAAACCGATCTTGACTTAGGCCATTATGAACGCTTTATTGATGAGGATTTGACCATGTATTCGAACCTGACGTCAGGCAAGGTTTATTGGAATGTGCTCAATCGCGAGCGTACAGGCGGCTATTTAGGAGAAACCGTTCAGGTCATTCCCCACATAACTGGCGAGATAAAAGAGTTTATTTACAGAGGGGCAGAAAAAAGCCGTGCAGATGTACTTATAACAGAAATTGGAGGCACAACAGGGGATATTGAAAGTCAGCCCTTTTTAGAAGCCATACGTCAGATCTCTCTTGAACAGGGCCGTAAAAACTGCCTGTTTATACATGTTACACTGGTTCCCTACCTTAAAGGTTCCAGTGAGCATAAATCGAAGCCCACCCAGCATTCGGTCAAGGAGCTCCGGTCAATGGGCATTTCACCGGATATTATAGTCGCCCGTGCCGATGAACCGCTGGAGGACAATATCAAGGCTAAAATATCCCTTTTTTGCAATGTTAAGCGTGATTGTGTAATTGAAAATCTTACGCTGTCCTGTCTATATGAAGCTCCGCTCATGCTGCATGAAAAAGGCTTTGACGAAGTGGTCTGCAGGGAGCTTAAGCTTGAAACCAGGGAACCGGACTTGAGTGAGTGGAAGAACATTATAGAAAAAATAAATAAGCGTGATAAAGAGGTTATAATCGCGATAGTAGGAAAGTATGTAAAGCTTCCCGACGCATACCTTTCAATTATAGAGAGTTTGAACCACGCAGGCTATGATACGGGAGCAAAGGTAAGAATAAAATGGGTTGAAAGCGGAGAGGTCACCAAACAGAATGCATCAGAAAAATTGCATGGGGCAGGCGGGGTAATAATTCCCGGTGGCTTTGGCGACAGAGGGATAGAAGGAAAAATCATCGCTTGTCGATATGCGAGAGAGAATGATATTCCGCTGTTGGGGATATGTCTTGGGATGCAGATCACTGTGATCGATTTCGCACGAAATGTCTGCATGCTGGAGAATGCCCATTCCTCCGAATTTAGCGAAAAATGCAAACACCCTGTCATAGATCTTATGGAAGATCAGATCGGTATCACACGCAAAGGCGGAACTATGCGTCTGGGCGCATATCCGTGCAAAACAAAAAGCGGAACGAAGCTTCAAGGCTTATATAAAAAAGAACTGATCAGCGAACGGCATAGACATAGATATGAATTCAATAACGCTTATAGGGAGGTTCTTACAAAAAGCGGACTTGTGATTTGCGGGACATCGCCCGACGGACAACTGGTGGAGGCGGTCGAACTTCCAGATAACCGCTTTTTTATAGGTGTTCAGTATCATCCTGAATTCAAGAGCCGTCCCAATAAGCCGCATCCACTGTTTCTGGGACTTGTGAAAGCGGCATTGGAGGGATGATCATGAGAATAAACGGCAACTATTTGGATCTTAAGGAAAGCTACCTTTTTTCGCTGATAGCGAAAAAGGTTGACGAATACAAGCAAAATAATCCTGAAAAAGAAATCATACGGCTGGGGATAGGGGATGTCACGCTTCCTCTTGTTTCCGCGGTAACAAAAGCTATGAAAAAAGCCGTTATCGAAATGGAAAACGCCGAGACCTTCATGGGCTATGGCGAGGAACAGGGATACGGCTTTTTAAGAAGGGCTGTTTGCGATTACTACGAGAAAAAAGGCGTTTTGCTTGACGAGACAGAAGTATTCATAAGCGATGGCGCAAAAAGCGATCTCGGCAATATACTTGACATATTCGGCATTAACAACACGGTACTTATCCCTGATCCGGTTTATCCCGTATATGTGGATACCAATATCATGGCTGGACGCGAGATCACTTTCATAAACGGCAATGAGGATAACAGTTTTCTGCCTCTGCCCGATGAAACGACAGCCGGAGATATCGTATATATCTGCTCTCCCAACAATCCAACGGGAGCAGTTTATACAAAGGAGCAGCTGAAGATATGGGTAGACTGGGCGCTGGAGAGAGATGCCGTGATTTTGTTCGACAGCGCTTATGAGGCATTCATTCGGGACGAGAACCTCCCGACAAGCATTTATCAGATACCCGGCACAAAAAAATGCGCCATAGAGTTTTGTTCGCTGTCAAAAACGGCGGGCTTTACAGGGACCCGCTGCGGTTACACCGTAGTGCCCAATGAGCTTGTAAGGGAGGATATTCCGCTCAACAGGCTGTGGTTAAGGCGCCAGACTACCAAGTTCAACGGGGTTCCCTACATAGTCCAGAGGGGAGCCAAAGCCGTGTTTACCGAACAGGGGTTATCCCAGATCAGGGAGAACATCGATTATTACCTCAATAACGCGCGAATCATTACCGAAACCCTGCTTGAACTCGGTATATGGTTCACAGGCGGGAACAACTCGCCGTATATATGGCTGAAATGCCCTGATAAAATGACATCGTGGGAGTTCTTTGACTTGATTTTGGATAAATACAATATCGTGGGAACTCCGGGAGTCGGATTCGGAAAACAGGGCGAGGGCTTCTTCCGGCTGACTGCCTTTGCAAATACCGATAATGTGAAAATAGCCATGGACAGACTGAAGGAATAATAAAATAAAAA
>JAAYNO010000154.1 GCA_012520855.1 Clostridiaceae bacterium
CGTCTACGCTACTTTTTTCTCATTTACCACTTGACTTCATATAGTCAGTCTTATTCGGTGAGTGTTAATTATATTTACCACATCATATTAAGGATTTATCAAGAATAATGACAACCTGTCACCGGATTTCCGGGAATATTTTAAAACATCATTTCCTTTGGATCTTTAGATTCCCTGCTAAACAAACATCATGCTTCTATTAACCCAAGAATTTCTTTAAGTGCATAATAGATTCCGTCACTCTCGTTATCATAGGTGATATATTTGGAAACAGCCTTTATTTCATCACATGCATTTCCCATTGCTATTGAATTCGAAAAGCTAGAAAGCATCTCGAGATCATTCATATCATCACCAAACACTGCCACATCCGATTCGTTTATTCCCATAAAATCTATAATAGTTTCAATGCCCGATTTTTTGCTCACATTTTTCCCTGCTATCTCAATAGTCTTTCCTTCGTATGTAAGATACATGCTCGATGTACTTCCAATAAGGGGTTTAAGTTCGCTGTATAGCGAATTGAGATCTATACTGTAATTGTGTGAAAATATGTATATTTTTACTGTTTCTTTATTGTTGTATGTATTATATGGAATTATATTATTTGCGGTAATCCCCCATGTTGATAAATCATTTTCATGGATACAAAAATTAAAACTATGTTTTTCATCCTTCATCTGAAGCGCCACATATATATCAGGATACTTTTCAACAGCTCTTATGACTTCATTTATTATACTTTCATCTATTGTTGCATATTGTTTCCATTGACCAAACGAAACACAAGCGCCATTGTAAAAAACACCTCCATCATTAATGAGTTCAAAATCCTCATGCCTCAACGGCAATATATAATTAAGTAATGGTGGCCTGCCGGTTGCAGGAAATATCTTTATTCCCTTTTCTTTGCATGCTTTCAATGCCAGATGAGTATTGTCGGTGATTCTTTTTTCAGAATTAAGCAATGTACCATCCAAATCAAAAAATATCGCTTTTATCATTTGAAAATCCTTTTCATCTATTCTTTATCCTTTCACAGCTCCCATTGTCATACCTCGTACAAGATATTTCTGAACAAATATACCTGCTATAAAAATTGGCAGGCATGCAATAACCGCCGCTGCTGAACTTCCACCCCAGTCGATCGATACAGATCCTACAAATGATGAAATGCCTACAGGAAGTGTTCTGGTCGTTCTCCCGGACAATACAAGGGCAAACATAAATTCATTCCATGAATTGAGCATAGTGAGTATTCCCGTAGCCACCAGGCCTGAAGAAACCAACGGTAATGCAACAACAAAAAAGCTCTTCAGACGGGTACATCCATCTATTAAGGCAGCCTGTTCCAATGCAGCAGGTATATCGTCAAAAAAGCTTCTGAGCATCCATATGGCTAATGGCAAATTAAGTGCTGTATGGGCAATTATAATCGCAAGGAGTTTATTACCCAGCCCAATCAGTCGCAGTATCGAATAAATCGGTATCATTAGCGTACTGACCGGAACCATCCTGGCAATAAGAATAAATAATGCCCAAATATTTTTCCTCGGTACTCTCAGCCGGGACAACGCATATGCGCACATGGAACCAAAAACCAAACATAAGAATGTTGTCGATATACCGACTATAATACTGTTTATTATAAAAGGAAATATATTCTGCTTGCTAAAAATTTTTACAAAGTGTTCTCCAATCGGTTTAAAAATAAACGTCGGAGGATCTGAAAACATTAATACATGAGGTTTAAAAGCCTGCTGAGCAAGTAAAACCAGGGGTATAATTGTCCATAGAACAAAAATCACGACAATAACAAGTGAACCAACATTTTTAACTTTTTTCCTTCTTTTTACCACTTGACTCACCTCAATCCTTCCTCTTCATTAGCTTCATATAACTGATGCTTATCATAAGGATACAAACCAATGAAACCAATGATAATGCCATCGCGTAACCCATTTCATAGAATTGAAAGCTTGTCTTGTAGGTATACATAGACAAAGTTTCAGTAGCATACCCCGGTCCGCCTCTTGTTAATACATATACGGTATCGAATATTTTAAACAAATCCATTGTACGCATCATCAAGACAAGAATAATATAATGTGATATTGAAGGAATAACCATATATCTGACTGTCTGAAAATAGGTCGTCCCATCCACCAGGGAAGCCTCAAGATATTCATTAGGTATCGAGGTCATTCCAGCATAAAGTATCAAGATAACGAAGGAAGTCATCTGCCATACATCAACGATAATCACACTTATTAATGCTGTATCAGCATTGCCAAGCCACGCTATATTTCCGACTCCTATGGTATTTCTCAACACATAGTTAACAATTCCAAACTGGGGATCGTATATAAATCTCCAAATCAGACCTACAATGACAGGAGAAGTTATCATTGGGAGGAGTATCAAAGATTGTGCCACTTTCATGCTTCTTTTGATGTTCCAGAGCGACAGGGAGATAATAAACCCAAGAATAAGCTCTATCACAAGACAGAATACCACGATCGTTAATGTGTTCAGTATAGCTGTCACAAACACTTTATCTGAAAAGATTCTTATGAAATTGTCCAGCCCAACGAATGTTTTGATCTTCCCGAGATCGAAAAGTTTCCACTCGAATAAGCTCATATAGATCGAATAGATGATTGGAATGAAAATGAAAAATCCCAAAAAGAATACACCGGGAAGTATAAATGCATACCCCAGCCTTTTCTCTTCTGATGAAATATTTATCCGTCTTATTTTCATCCTAAAACCCCCAGTATCGATTCGTAAAAAGCATAGATAGGATTACGGAGATTACACCGTAATCCTATCCTCCCCCCTATTATACGATGTTATTATTTTTTATTTTCCAACATCTTGGCTTGAACTTGTGCCATAGCCTCACTTGCAGACATTTTCCCGTCAAATACCATTTGAAGGTTAGTCTCAAGCACCTCTTGCTCAGAAGCCCATGTATTCCATGCCGGGTTAGGCTTAGAATTTGCAAACGCCTGATTCATTGCCCCTAACTCAGGATGAGTTTTTATAAGCTCCTGGTTCTCGTAGTAAGCTTTTGTCGCTCCGCTCGTACCGCATTTTTCGGTCAGGAATATCTGTGACTCTGTGTCAGCCATGAATTTAACCAATTCTGCCGCTGCATCCTTATTCTTCGTGCTCTTTGTCACAGACCAGCAATAGCTGTCAACCATACCGCCGCCTGTCTTATTATTGATTGCTACAAAATCCCATAGCCCAACTGTCTGGCTTCTGCCCGGATCATCTAACCATGCAGCATTTGTTGTCATAAGCATAATCATGGCAGCTTTATTTGAATTTGCAACAGCAGCGTTCTCATCCCAATGGAAGTTTTGGTATCCGGGAGGTGCATATTTACTCAGCTTAGCAAGGAATTCGGTCGTTTCAATAGCTTCCTTTGTATCCATTGTAGGATTCCCATTCTCATCCATCAGCCAGGAGCCGTTACTTAAGAGCGTTGTACAGAATATACCTGCAAGCGCACCGCCTTTTCTTCCCGCGAAAGTGATCCCATACATCTGGTCGCCATTAGCGAGCTTTTCAGCGGCATTAAGTATGTCATCCCATGTTTTGGGAGCCTCTAAGCCAGCTTCTTCAAACAAATCTGTTCTATACCCAAGAATCTGTGTCGCGATCCAGTCAGGCAGGCCATAAACCTTACCATCTCTATTATAGAGGTCAAGCAGGCCAGGAATAAACTTGTCTATCGTTGCCTGATCACAGTAATCTGTGATGGGCATTAAATAGCCGTTATCCGTAAATTCACCGAACCAGAATGGATGAACATAAACTACATCATACGAACCGGTCCCGCTCGCAAGTTCAAGGGCTTGCTTTTCTCTGAGATTTTCCCAGGGAACAGCATCCAAAATCACCTTAACACCTGTGTTTTCTTCAAACTTGTCAAATAGTGTTCTCCATGAAGATTGGAATGGATCGCCAGCCAATGTTGAAACAACGATTTCACCGCTTAATGCTGGTTCTTCAGATGGAGACGCACTGGTTGAGGGTGAAACGGAGGGTGTGTTAGTTGGCTCTTGTTGCTGGGCGCCCCCACACCCAGTGAACACAAGCGCAACCAAAAGAATAAAACTTAGAGCTACACTTATTCCTCTTTTTTTCATAACAATTCTCCTCTCATCGGCGATAACGCCATTCTTTTTAATGTATGTCTTCTGCCTTTTATTGATTTTGAAAAGGCCATAAGATTCTCAGGAGTGGTAGTGCCGCTATAAACACTGTCACCGATTTGGAAAATGTCTGCTCCGGTCATTTTAGAATCAATTGCAAATCTGCATATAACTTCTTCATCAGCACCTTCCTGGGATGTGCCTATTGTGATCTCTGCAAGAGCACCATTTTCATGTACTATGTTGACCCATTTTCTCACCAGATCTATTGTAAGGCCGGTCACTGTCCCGGGAGAAGGAATCAATATGACATCCGCCCCGGCGCTAATTAATTCTTTAAGCTCTTTCGTAGTGTAGAAATAGTCAGGATCAGTCGGGAAAGCCCCTCCCCAAGGCATTTTGCCCGCTTTGACCAATCCGTCTTCCTCAACTCCTTCACGTACGTCCGAAACACACTTTGCAAAAATGGCTGAAGGCATTGAGGGAGTGTTGATTATTGTCACATAGTTTGCCCCCTGCTCCACACCTTTTTTTGCATTGATCCTGTTTGCGATTCTTGCCTCAGGATATCCGGTTCCAGGTTCAACAGGTTCAAGAGTCATGCCAACAGGGATTCCTGCCAGTTTCTTTACTTCATTGATAGTCCTTCCGAAACCAAACTGAAGGTATGCATTTTGAAACGACGGTTCAACAACATATATATCCGGAATACAGCCTTTTGCTCCTGATATATTCCACAGGGAGCCCCAAAGTTCTATTCCTTCCTTTGTCGATGGAAGACCCGGAATCATAGGGATTTCAACATTATAATGATTAATGGTGACCATATCAGCGCCCCAGCTTTTCAATAGTTCAACATTAGTTACACCGTCTATCAAAGATTGTTTAAATGTAACTGTTTCACCTATTATCACGCGTCCGCCCGTTGATATGATAGCCGCCTTCATCTCTTCTCTTTTTGCTTCGATCAGATTTCTGCCAATACCATCTAGTAATTTTACTGCCATAATTTGTCCCCTTCTACTCTGATTTGATGCCAGTTTTTAGGTTAACCAAACATAAGCCCTTATGAACTCACCGAAACATCAATCAGGGTTTTTTATTGATTAATTGTATTTACTTAAGATGAATATAATCGGGATGGGCTTCAATAATTTCATTTAATATAACTTCAGCTTCATCTGCCGATGTCATAAATGGATGATTGATTAGTGCAATCAAGGCCAAATCTTTCGAACCCTTCACCGCTGCTTCAACTGTTAATGACTCATATGCTTTGACATGTTCAATCAAACCCTTTACTGCCAGCGGAAGCTTCCCGAAATTAAGGGTCTTTATGCATTCCCCTTCAACTCTTGCGGGTATTTCAATTACTGCATCATCGGCCAGGTCAGTGAATGTGCCGTTGTTTTGGATATTAATAACATGAATAGCTCTGTCATTGTTCTCGAATGAATCCATAAGGGCACATGCAGCCTCTGAGTACCATGCTCCTCCACGCTGATCAAGCCCGGCAGGCTTTGTTTTCAGGTTAGGATCACTGTACTGAACAAGCAGTTCCTTATCAACATCAATTAATAATTCTCCCCTGGTCTTTTCTTGCTTTAAAAAATTCTCCCTTACTTCTTTCTGATGGTAATAGTACTGCAGGTATCCCACAGGCAATATTCTCATTGCAAGAGCCTGGCTTTTATTAAATTTATATCCGAGCATCTCATCAAGCTTTGGATGATCCATAATCTTTGGGAACAGCTCGTCGGTCATATCCTTACCCTTGACATAGATACCTTTTATAAACCCAAAATGATTAATACCGAAATAATCATAGAAAACTTCCTCTTCATTAAGGCCCATAACTTTATTTATTCTTTTATATGTTGTTATAGGTGTATTACAAAGTCCTACCACTCTTATATTGGAATATTTCGACAAAGCTTCGGTTATGATCCCCGATGGATTCGTAAAATTTATCAAGGTAGCATTGGGAGCTACTTTTTCCATGCAATGAGCAATTTTCAGTATTTCCGGTATTGTTCTGAGTGCTTTTGCAAATCCGCCGGGACCAGTTGTCTCCTGACCTATAATACCGTGTCTTTTTGGTATATTCTCATCCTTTGCTCTTGCCGGAAGTAATCCCACACGAAATTGTGTTACAACATAATCAGCTCCGGTGAGCGCTTCTTCAAGATTTCCAGTCATTGTTACCAGAGGTTTTTCTTTGAATTCACCGCACATTCTTTTGATAAGACCTCCGACAATATCAAGGCGATCCTTATTGATATCCATAAGGGCGAATTCTTTCACTTTCATTCTGCCTTCTCTTGTGACAAATCCATGGATAAGTTCAGGGCTGTATGTACTGCCTGCACCTATTATAGCGATTTTTAGTTCTCTCATAGTACCACTCCTTTATGCTAATATTAAAGTCCAACAATTTTCATTACGGCCTCTTTTTCGGGATATTTCTTATATTCTTCATATTCTAAAAGTGATAATGCCGTAAATACACTTGCAAACCTGGCGCAATCTTTTATTGTGAAGCTATTGATCATCCCATATGCAAAACTTGCGCCAAACAGGTCACCTGAACCAATCGAATCATAAACATCCACTTTATAACTGTCAATTTTATGAATCTCCCCGTTTTGCCCGAAAACAACACAGCCCTCTGCACCTTGTTTAAGAACAACATTTTTAGCTCCCATATTGATCAGCATCTTCCCAATTTCGTTAACGTCAGTCGAATCTGTGAATTGCTTTACCTCTTTCTGAGCCGCGAAATATACGTCGGAAAGCCCGATCATCCTTTCTAACGGTGCCAATTCAAAGGGATTTATTTCATCGTTATGAGGCCGCTGCCCATCAACTGCAATAGGTATTCCACGCCGTTTGGCCTCTTCGTAATACAAGAATGCTTCATCGGTCCAAAGCTCCGGATATAACATGAATCCTGCAATATGAATCAATTTTGTATTATCAAGACTTGAGATGTCAGGGATCTCTATGGGAAGCATTGGCGAGCAGCCTAAAAAGTTCTTTTCAGCTCCCTGACTAATAATCATGCTTCTTGTTGTACGCTTGCCCTTCAATACCCTCAAAAACCTTAGATCTGTTCCAAATTTCTCAATCATCTCATATAGCATTTTCCCTTGAGAATCATCGCCTATACTCGAATACAGTTTTACTTTTTCTCCAAGATGTGCAAATGCTGTAGCCGCTATCGAGGCTGACCCGCCTATTGTAGAGACGATATCCCTGGCCCAGATTTTAGCCCCCATAACCTCAACGGCTCCGGGGTCATGCATTATTATGTCTTCACAAACCTCACCTATAACAATGATGTCTTTCATGCTAAGTATCTCTCCTCATAATACTCAATATTTTTCTTCAGAGAGCAGTTTATCGGTTAGATGTATAAATCTTTTTGATTTTTCCAATCTCCTGAAAGCGACAGCTACGTATAATGCATCCAGAATTGCCATTTGAGCCATTCTTGATTCCATTGCAACTGTCCTGAAAATAGTTGTTTCATTTGATGATGCCAGTAAGCAAATATCTGATATTTGTGCAATGGGTGATTTATCGTAACTTGTTACGCATATTGTCACAGCTCCGTGATTTTTTGCCGTCTCCATCGCAGCGCATGTATGCTTAGTGCTTCCGCTATGGGATATCCCGATCGCTACATCCATTGGAGTCATCATATTTGCATGCATAAGCGAATCCAGTATATCAACGCCCATATATGAATTGATACCAATTTTAAGCATCCTATAATGTGCGTCAGAAGCTAATGGACATGAATTTCCATAAGCATAGAACTCCACCTTGTTAGCAGCGATAATACTGTCTACAGCTCTTCTGAAAGCTTTTGTATTGATCATGTCCCTTGTGGACATAAGGGCTTGTATTTCAGATGAAAAGACTTTTTGCAGAATGGTTTCATCGTCATCACCTTCTACGACATTTTCTTGAATTGATTGATTTCCAATTGATATCTCTCCAGCCAGATTAATCTTCATATCGTTGAAACCTTCATAGCCAATCTGTTTGCAAAAACGTACTATACTGGCCTCACTGGTTTCGCATAACTCCGCCATTTGCACAATAGTCATATGTACTACTGTTTCAGGCACCGCTAATATTTGCTCTGCGATTTTTTTGTACGCATCGGTAAAATCATTTTTTGCCATTTTAATTCTTGTTACACAACTTTTCCCGTTTCCCTTTAAACCATATAACATGAAGGGTATCCTCCTGACTGAATTTGTGTAATTTTTTTTCGTAAATACTTTTGCAATACTAAATTACACTAAAATTTTTTTCATGCCTCTCTATTCGGCTTATACCAAAGGATCTGATCGATGTAATACTAATATATCATGAAATTTATTTTTATGCAAGGGCTGAAAATTTTATTTTTTAGCCAGATTTATGAAGTTTATTTTCATTTCATAAATGGTTACCCATACGAAAAAAGCTTGCTTTGAGGACTTCAAAGCAAGCTTCACGTAAAAATGGCAATTAAAATTTTATTTCAGCCAGAACCTTTTCTACCAACGGCTTTATTCTGTTTTCTATATGGCTCCAATCCTGAAGTATATCCGGAAATATTGAATCTTCAGACGGCTGGATACAGGTGTCATCTCTAAGACCAAAGGGAACACCCATGGGAAATTCATCATTATATCCTATAACATTGAATCCGAATGATGTGAGAGCATTTGCAACAGGCGTGATCAATCTGTCATGATAATAATCAAGGCTTTCTTTTGATTCGGCCATCCCTCCATGGCCTATAACTGCCGCAGCTTTATCATAGAATGGTGAACGATATTGAGGGATCCTTAGCAAATTCCCATAAAGATTTTCATCTATTTTTTCAAAAACTGCAGCTAACTTTGCCGGAACAGGTGTATAGCATGGAACTACCAAAAAAATTGCATCTGCTTCTTTCGCTTTGTCAAAAATTTGATTGAAATCATTATCAAAGGGACATTCGCCTTCTTCAAAGCAATCGCCGCAAAGCAGACAAAATTTTATTTTCATCTTCATGAGCTGGATAATCTCAATTTCAATCTGGCTTGTTCTTTCGATTATTATTCGCTCGATAAGTTTACATACCTTGGTCGAGGTACTTGCTTCCCCCTTGCTATACGTGTTTGATGCGGATATACACACAATCCTTTTCTTATTGGAAGGCATATGTATCACCTGATCCATAATTACCCTGAATTGGCTTGTGCTAAACTATACCGGCATCTTTAACGTTCTTTTTACTTTAACCTTCTATCTTCCAATACGCTTTGTCGGCCGTTTTATCAAGAACAAGCAGGCATATATATGACACTGCTGAAAGAATCAGTACCATTATTCCAAACATAGCATAGATATTCGTGATAAAGATCGTGACCAAAAATCCGGCTATCCCGAAAACTGAGACCGCCAGGAAACCTATCAGCATCGCTAACATAGCATTCATGTTTTGCTTTATCGCTTCCTGGGGATTATTCCACTGAAGCTTCGGCCGTATCAAATCAATATACAGGCCGATAGAGCTGACGGGAACAAGTGCCA
>JAAYNO010000155.1 GCA_012520855.1 Clostridiaceae bacterium
ATGATATCAATAATAAATTTTTTCTTTTCATTTCATTCCTCCTATAAATAAATTATTAAATAAAAATCGTTAGTATAATAGTCTCTATTACTATTAAAAGGCAGCCCTAGAAAGAATTCGGGTTCCTCAACCGACATACCTATTTTATTTTATAAGTTGTCGGTTGTCAAGAAAAATGTATTGACAAATGGCGACAAAAAAGGTGCGGCCTATACGTTCCACACCGTTTTTTTTTATTTTTTTTACTTTGTTGTCTTTATTCTGCTATTTTGGATTTACAAGCACTGTAACTGCATCAACCGCCGCTTGATCGCCGATAAAAATAATCGTGTCATTTTCAGAAAATACTGCATATGGTCCTGGTGAAAGGATCACATTATCATCACGCCGAATAGCTATTATAGTTGCTCCTGTTACATGCCAAAAGTTTAGGTCATTAATGCTTTTTCCCACAACAGGAGAATCTCCTTTAACTTCAATCTCAAAATTTTTAAATGGATTTGAATGGGACCATCTAACGCTGGTCCTTGAAATCAAATTGGATATGTTAATAATTTTTTTGTTTAGCTTACTTTGCTCCGCAATAAGGTTTTTAAGCTGTAAATGGAGTGAACGTGTGCTTGCTTGTCCTTTAAAATGACGGATGTACTCCTGTGCATTCTTTTTAGACAAAACTACAGTTCCGCTGCTTTGCTTTATATCAACGACCTGCATATCTGAAAGCAATTTTAGTGCTCTTCTTATGGTCTCGGGAGATACACTGTATTCAGAAGACATTACTGACCGCCCGTATATCCTGCTATTCTCTTTGAACTCTCCACTGGCTATTCTTGATGCTATATCAAGAGCTATTTTCAGATATGCCGGGGTAGAGACGCTTTCACTCAATGAAATCACATCCATTATTATTCTCTTCTTTGTATTTCCCTGATTATTATAAAAATTATAGCATAAATGAAATCATTAAAGCAATTGCTGTGAAACAGCAGACAGTAGCCCAGCACTAAGGGTGGGCTACCTTATACCTTATACCATATTCCTTATTCGATTTTATAACGCTTGTTTTTGTTGCGGCTTTTGAGCCTGTATAGATTGATCCTGGTACCCAGTACGATTGCGCGCAATATAACTTTTTTTGACCTGGTATGCTTTACATACGGAGTCTCAAGCTCTTTTACTATAAAACGAGCCAGATTATCAGCGGCTTCAGGCAGAGTTTTTATATACTCATTTTTTTCTATATTGCTTTTGTATTGCTCTAAAATATCCGTATTTACTATTTTATCAATGATTTCATTAAATTCATTTTTATTTTTGGAATACCAGCCCATCTTGTTGTCAACGCAAAAATCTATGTTGCCCTTTTCATGGAGAGCCGCACAATGAGTGAATATAGTGGGGACCCGCTTAACCAGGACCTCAAGGGTAGTGGAAGCTCCTCCCTTGGCTATTGCCAGGTCTGATGCCTCAAGCAGCTCATGCATATTATCCACAAACCCGAGAACTGCCAATGGTACTTCAGATTTCACAGAATCCTTTAATTTGCTAAGTTCATCAAACAATTCCCGATTTTTACCGCAGACAGCTATGATATTAAATGGAAACTCACTCTTGTACAGTTTCTTTACATAGGACGAGGTATCGCCTATTCCCTGCCCGCCCGAGGTTGCCAAAAGAGTTTTTCTGCCGGGATCCAGACCCAATTCATTAAGTATTTCTTCTCTTGATCTGGTCACCTTTTCAAAGAACTTTTTATTTAGAGGGAATGACATCACCTTTACTTTATCTTTGGGCTCACCCTGCCTGATAAGATATTCGCAGGCTTCTTTGGTAGACACTATTACAGCATCTACTCTGGGATTGACCCATAAGTTATGCCCTCTGACAGGATCGGTCATGTAGCTGAATATCTTGTATGTGAGATCATACCTCTCTCTTGCAAACAAGGCTACCGAACTGCAAAAAAAGTGTGTCGAAAACACAATATCAGGCTTATACTTTAGTATATACCTGATGCCTTTTCGTATAAACTGTTGAAAGAACAGCTTCATAACTGTATTTGAACGTGTAAGATGATTAAAGGAATCCAATAAAACATTTAAGTTTGTAGTCAGTTCAGGTCTTGCCAAAGCCCAATCCCAGAATCCCTTAATAATCTTGTCATCCCAATTTGCACCAACTTCTCTGGCAAAATCTATAACGTCGATCTGATACTGTCCGGGAAACAATGTCTCAATAGATTCCTTAATAGCAAGGGCAGGCATTTTATGCCCGCCTCCTGCTTCAACCATAGGAATTAGTATTTTTTTCAAGATTATATCAGCTCCATAAATTATGCAATTATACTATTCTCTATTTTCATTAAATATGATATTTACTGCTTTCATAGGAGACACTGTAGAAATCGCGTGTTTGTATACCAACTGCTGCTTACCTTCGCTGTCCAGTACAACAGTAAAATTGTCAAAACCTTTTACCATTCCCCGTAGCTGAAACCCGTTTGTAAGGTATACAGTTACAGGAATATGCTCTTTTCTGACCTGGTTCAGGAAAACATCCTGAAGATTAATATTTTTATTCACGTTTTTTCCTCCTCATTAACACAAAAAAGATAAACTGAAATCATAACCTCGCCCTCATTTTACTAAATTATCCTTGATTATTCAAGGCATCGGTCAATATTTTTATCATTGCCCAAATATCCATTTTATCGGTCCTGATCCATTTTAGACCATCGGTCTTGTTAAACCATGTTATTTGTCTTTTTGCCAGATGGCGAGTTCCTTTTTTTATATTTTCAACGGCCGTCTCTAAAGAACATTTCCCCTTTATGGCAGATATTATCTCTTTATAGCCTATACCCTGAAGTGAGACGAGTTTGGGTGAATACCCGCTTTTAAGCAGGTTCTCTACTTCTTCATAAAGACCCAGATCCATCATTTTATCCACTCTTTTTTCGATCCGGCAATAAAGAATATCCCGACTAACCTCTAACCCGAATATTTTATAATCATACGGCGGAGGGTTTTTTCTGGATTCCTCCTTGTGTTCGGAAATTGGTCTCCCGGTTGTTTTATATACCTCCAGGGCACGAATGACACGCTTTACATTGTTAGGATGAATTGATGCGGCGCTGTCCGGGTCAACTTCTTCCAGCATTTCATGCAAAATCAGAGGTCCTTTTTCTAAAGCCAGATTCTTAAGCTGCTCTCTATAATCCCAATCACTAATTGTATCCGAAAAACTGATATTGTATACCAACGAATTTATATATAAACCTGTACCGCCTGCAACAATCGGAACTTTCCCTCTTTCGACGATTTCTTTTATGCAGGCATCGGCGGCACTCTTAAACTGAGCAACGCTGAATTCCTCATCAGGATCTATGATATCGATCATATGATGAGGTATCCCACGCCTCTCTTCTATCGTGGGTTTAGCAGTCCCAATATTCATCTTTCGGTAAATTTGCATTGAGTCAGCCGAAATGACTTCTCCGCCTACCTTAAGAGCCAGCTCGACGGCCAGGTCGGTTTTTCCTGTAGCGGTGGGTCCGGCTATGACGATTACCTTATCCAACTTTTTCTCCTCTTAATATTAAATATCCCAAGATGATTCCAATGAATAAGTCGTCTAGCTATGATAGGCTGGGTGCCTAACTTATTCTATAATCATACTATTCTCTTAAACCGCTTTTCAAACTCTTTTTTATCCAGTGTCAGGATTATTGGCCTGCCATGGACGCAAGTGTAGGGGTTTTCCATAGCTGTCAGGCTTTCAAGAAGGCCTCGGATCTCTTCCTTTGATAAAACTCTGTTGGCTTTGAGGGCTCCTTTGCAGGAAATCATGAAAAGAGCCTCTTCACTTATACCTGTTTGTTTAGAGCCTGTTTGACTCCACCTGTCAAGTATCTCAATAAAATCCTTTGACGAAAAACCTGTATCATAAAAGTCGGGAATGCTCCTTAAAATAATCGTATTAAAGCCAAAAGCCTCGATATCGAACCCGATTTTTTGGAATTCAGCCAGCTTACTCATTACAAACTCAAATTCACTTGAGCTAAGCTTGATTATATATGGCTCCAAAACAACCTGTGAAAAGCTTTCTTCTTTTTTTAGCCTGTTTTTTAATGTTTCAAAGCGTATCCTTTCATGTGCGGCATGCTGGTCTATAATATACAGATTATCGCCTCTTTGAAGCAGAATATACGTATCAAAAGCCTGGCCGATGATGGTTGCTTCCAAAAGCTCTTCTGCCGGATTTTCACTGACAGCCGGTCCACTATCCCGGAACGGTTTGACATCCTCACTGATTCTTTCTTCTTTGTTCAACCCTTTCTCTGCATCATCGGTTTCTTCTTTATTAACAAGAGCAGGTTTGCTTATTTTTTCTATAAACTTTGGCAGCCCTCCAGCCGGGTGTTTTTCTTCGAAAAGGCTTTCTTGCTTAGTTTCAGGAAAATAGACTGTTCTGCCTGTTTTAATATTTGGGGTAACTTGGATCTCCTCTTGTTTTGATACCTGGTTGATTTCATGTCTTCTCTCTCTAAAACCGGGCTCGAAGCTTCGGATCATTGACTGCCCCAGGAGTGCATTTTCACAGCCGTGATATACAAGGCTGTAAACAGCATTTTCATTGGCAAAGCGGACCTCAAGCTTCTGTGGATGCACATTTACATCATAGCTTTGGGGTGAGGTCTCTATCATCAGAACGCAAAAAGGGAACTTATTCTGCATCAATCTTGTCTTATAGGAATCTTCCAACGCTTTGGAAACAATACGATTCTTAATATATCTGCCGTTTAAATATATATATTGACTGTTTCTGTTTCCCCGGGCTATCTCGGGTCTGCCTATAAACCCGGACAAAGTGAAGCTCTCAGTTTTATAATCTGCCGGAATCAGAGAACTGGCGATGTCTTTACCGAAGATACTGTATATGGTGCTTAAGAGGTCGTGATTTCCGGGAGTATGTAGATGTGTTTGACCGTTCTTTATGAATTTGAATGAAATACCGGGGTTGGCCAGGGCAAGACGTTCGATTATATCTGACACATAACCGGCTTCGGTAGTATCTTTTTTTAGGAATTTATATCTGGCAGGAGTGTTGTAGAAAAGATTCCTTACTATAAATGTTGTTCCGTCGGGACAGCCTGCCTGGGCTATTGAAATGACCCGCCCTCCCTCTATTTTCAGAGTATTTCCGTTGGACGCCTCTTTGGTTTTTGATGTTACTTCAAGGTGGGAAACTGAGGCAACAGAAGCCAATGCCTCTCCCCGGAAGCCCATGGTCGCAAGACTGTCCAAATCCTCTATGCGTCTTATCTTACTGGTTGCATGGCGCTCAAAGACAAATTCAAGGTCATCTCCGTCAATACCGCTTCCATTATCAGTGACACGAATATAAGAAATGCCGCCATTCCTGATTTCAACGGTGATCTGAGTCGCTCCGGCATCAATGGAGTTCTCCACCATTTCCTTTACCACTGATGCAGGCCGTTCAATAACTTCGCCGGCAGCTATCTGATTGGCAGTGTTTTCATCCAATATAATGATCTTATTCATAAGCTCTCCTTCAATTTCTGAAAACTTCTAACTTCATAAATGAGTTTCGGGGACGGTCCTTTTTACTCATTTTGTGTATTGCATGTTTTGGGGACGGTCCGAAACTGCACGCTCAGAATGACATTTAAGGAACGACTTTTTCCGTGATTTCGGACGGTCCTTTTTGTTCTTTTTGAGTTTCGGGGACCGTCCCCTTTACTCATCGGTCGCCGCCCCCTACTTCAATTTTTGTTGCAGGCTGTAGAGCTTATTAAGGGCATCCAGCGGTGTAAGCAACGATGGATCAAGCATCTTAAGCTCGTCTAAGACTTCCCTCTCTGCCTTTGAAAGAGAACTTGACGTAAACAAATCCAACTGTCCTTCAACCGGTTTTTGTCTTTTCTTCTTATGCGCCTGGTTTATATCGGCCTCGTCAAGCTCTTTAAGGATCATTTTAGCTCGCTCTATGACCTGAGCCGGAATACCGGCAAGACCCGCTACTTCAACACCGTAGCTTTTATCGGCGCCTCCTCTGGTGATCTTTCTCAGGAAGATAATGTCCTCGCCCTTCTTTTTGACAGAAACACAATAATTTTTTATACCATGAAGCCTTTCCTCAAGCTCGGTAAGCTCATGATAATGTGTGGCAAAAAGCGTTCTTGCGCCAAGTCTGCTTTTATCATTTATATATTCTATAACAGCCCAGGCAATACTGAGACCATCGTAGGTACTTGTTCCCCGGCCAATTTCATCAAGTATCAGAAGACTTTTTTCTGTCGCGTTTTCGAGGATATTAGCAACTTCGGTCATCTCGACCATAAAGGTGCTTTGACCCGAGGCCAGATCATCAGAGGCACCAATCCTTGTAAAAATGCGGTCTACCAATCCGATCTTCGCGTATTCGGCAGGTACGAAGCTTCCTGCCTGAGCCATAAGGCTAATCAGCGCTACCTGCCTCATGTATGTTGATTTACCCGCCATATTGGGGCCGGTAATGATACTTACCCTGTTTTCATCATTGTCAAGCCACGTATCGTTTGGGACAAACAGTGAGTCTTCCAGCATTTTTTCTACAACAGGGTGTCTTCCGTTCTTTATTTAAATTACTCCGCCTTCATAGACCGCAGGCCGGACATACTGGTTCCTGTCCGCAACCTCAGCTAGTGAGCAAAGGACATCCAGCGTTGAAATACAATCAGCAGACGTTTTCAGTCTCTTTACATGCCTGGAAGCTATGTCCCTTATCTCGCAGAAAAGATCATACTCCCGCTGGACAACCTTTTTCTCTGCCCCCAGAATAGTATCTTCCAATCCTTTAAGCTTGTCCATTGTATAGCGCTCACTGTTCACCAGGGTTTGTTTTCTCACATAATCCTCTGGAGCTTGCGGGATATTTGCCTTGGTGATTTCTATGTAATAGCCAAAATTGTCATTGTAACGAATTTTCAGGCTCTTTATTCCGGTCCTTTCCCTTTCTTCTGCTTCAAGCTCGGATATCCAGGTTTTCCCTTCAATAGCCGCTTTTCTGTATTCGTCGACCTTTTGGTCATAGCCATCCTTAATGATTCCGCCTTCCTTAACAGACAGAGGGGCATCTTCATGAATAGCTGCTTCTATTAGATCACGCAAATCCTCCAGCAGATCAAGTCTTTCATATATCTGGCTGTTAAGGCCTGATTTCAGCTCTTGTATAAGCTCTTTTACATAGGGCAGCCTGGACAGCGAGGCTTTTATAGCCAGTAAATCTCTGGCGTTTATGTTTCCGTAAACAAGTTTTGACGTTAATCTCTCAATGTCATACACACCTTTTAAGAGCTCCATCAGCTCACTTCTTACCATAAAGCTGTCTTTAAGCTCCGAAACCGCATCAAGCCTCATATTTATCTCATCAACATCCAAAAGGGGCTGTTCCAGCCAATGCCTCAGCTTTCTGCCTCCCATGGAGGTAGTTGTTTTATCCATGACCCATAAGAGTGAACCCTTTTTCCTGGAATCCCTCATGGTTTCAGTGATTTCAAGGCTTCTTCTGGAAGCGCTGTCAAGCATCATATATTGCTCTATTTTATACAGCTGTACTTTCTCAATATGCTTCAGGTCAACTTTCTGGGTGGATTCAAGATATGATACCAGCGCTCCGGAAGCACACTGGGCTAGCTCAAAATTGTTGGAAGCTGCAGAGACGGACGTCTTTGATTTTGCCGTGAAGGGATTTTCACCGAAAACCTCCATCAGCTTTTCATGACTTGCATTTAGTGAAAACAGCTCATCTCCGAGAACTGATGGCTCAATTTTCAGATAGTCAATAAACATTGGTTTATATTCCGGTCTGTTTTTAAGCTCCATGTTAGTAATGATTTCGGAGGGCTTATATCTGGATATCTCATCTATAAGCTTGGCGACTGAGCTTCCCCATGTGATTTGTGTGGCGTAAAACTCCCCTGTTGAAACATCGGCAACTGCTATTCCGAAATAAACTTGCTGGCAATATACAGCCATCAGGTAGTTGTTCTTCTTTTCGTCAAGCATGGCAGGGTCTATTACCGTGCCTGGTGTGATGACCCTGGTTACATCACGCTTAACTATCCCTTTGGCAGTTGCCGGGTCTTCGATCTGGTCACAAATAGCCACCTTATAGCCCTTTGCTATCAGGCGGGATATGTAAGTATTAACAGCGTGATAGGGTACTCCGCACATGGGAGCCCGTTCCTCAAGCCCGCAGTCTCTGCCTGTGAGTGTTATCTCCAGTTCTTTTGACGCAATCTCAGCATCTGAAAAGAACATCTCATAAAAATCCCCCAACCGGAACAGTAGGATGCTATCCTTGTATCTTTCCTTTATTTCCATGTACTGCTGCATCATAGGAGTCAGCTTAGCCAAGTTTTTTACCTCCCTTATGCCCTGCCTTCCAGCCAAAAGGCTCCTGCACGAATTATTTCTACTTCTGCAAAGTCGCCTTTTTTTATTCCCTCAGCTTTAAAATTAACCAGACGGTTTGTTCTGGTGCGGCCTGACAGTATATCAGGATTTTGCTTGCTTGGTCCGTCTACTAAAACCTCAAGTGTTTTTCCTTCGGTTTTCTGGGCTAATTCGGTTGCTATAGCTGTCTGTAGATCCACCAGTGCTTTAAACCGTTTGCTTATAACTTCCGGGGGGATATTTTGCTCAAATCTTGACGCAGGAGTTCCCTTCCTGGGTGAGTAAATGAACATGAAAGCAGCATCAAACCCCACCTTCCTTACTACGTCAAGGGTATCTTCAAAATCTTCGTCTGTCTCTCCGGGAAATCCCACAATAATATCGGTTGTGAGGGCCATATCAGGTACGGCTTCCTTGATTTTGCTCACCAATGACAGATAATGTTCTTTAGTATATTTTCGATTCATCTTTTCAAGTATACGGGTGCTGCCTGATTGAACGGGCAAATGAAGATGATTGCAGACCTTGCTGCAGGTTTTCATAGCTTCTATCAGGCTATCGGAAAGGTCCTTGGGATGGGATGTCATAAACCTTACTCTTTTGATCCCGTCAATATCTTCTATGGCATAAAGAAGCTTTGC
>JAAYNO010000156.1 GCA_012520855.1 Clostridiaceae bacterium
GAATTAAAGAATTTGCCGTAAGGAACGCAATTAGCTGTAATACGGTCGAAACACTGGAAGAAGCGACTAAAGAGGCATATAAATCCTCAAAACCAGGGGATATAGTTCTTCTAAGCCCTGCATGCGCTTCCTGGGATCAATTTAAGGATTTTGAAATACGGGGCAATATGTTCAAGGAATATATCAGGAATCTTAACAGTACGGGACTGTCTTAAAACCAATTAATATGCCATTCTGAACGAAACGTAGTGGAGTGAAGAATCTTTTACAGATCCTTCGCTTTTCTCAGGATAGCAGCCTGATTTGACACAGCCAATATCATTTGTTTTCAGACAGCTCCGTTGTTTTTTGCCCTTGACTTGTATTCACGGACAGAGATCCCTACTGTTCTTTTAAAAAGCCGTGAAAAGTTTGAAAAATCGTTGAATCCACACATCAGAGAGGCCTGATTCGCGTTATAGCCTTCGGCCAAAAGCCTTTTCGCCTTGGAAATCCTTTTGTAAATAATATACTCATGTATATTGCTTCCGACATTTTTCTTAAACAGCCGGCTCAAATAGGAACCGCTGATGTAAAACTTCTTCTCCAGGCATGAGAGCGACAGGTCTCCATCAAGATTCTCGTCTATGTATTCAAGTATGGGAGTAAGCCGCTTTGAAAAAGTGGTCGGTTCCTCCCTGGCTCCACTGCTATTGAACGCCTTATTTATCAAAATCAGTATTTCCAGGAAGCAGGCAAGCTTTGCCGCGCTTGCAAAATCGGATTCCTTTCGGGCTTTTTCAAGCTTTTGGAATAATCCTTTTAATTCCTCTATTTGATCAGACCTCAGCGCAATTTTGTTTTTCTCACCGACAGGCCTGTTTACAAAACAGTTTAGAAGGTCGGAACCATTATAATTGAACAATTTAGGCAATTCGGGATCAAAGTGGATAACATACCGTTCATATGGCGAATAGTCCAGAAATGACGGCTTATGAATCTCATGGCTGTTCATGACCAGCAGGTCCCCGGGCTTTAGTATGTAGGATTTTTTCTCCACGAAATATTTCACATTACCAGAAATAAAAAAGTATATTTCATACCTGCTGTGAAGGTGGAAATCGGTGGTAATAGGCCCTTCAGTCATGGTATGGGAAAAGTCGATTACATATCCGTGATTGGAAAAATAAAAATCGAGAATAACGGCATCAGCCTCCAGAAATAAGGTCAAACTAAGCCATGTTTTACTCAAATAAACCAAACATTTTGTTATTATTATACACTATAATAATAATAAATCAAATACTACATTGGGAGATGGTGGCATGAAATATGGAGTTTTTTCTGTAAGCATACCGGAGTATGATGTGGAGCAATCAGTAAAGGTTCTAAGCGAGCTGGGATATGACGGGATAGAATGGAGAGTAAACAATCCCCCTCCTTCCCAAAAGCCTGACAACTACAGCTTTGAGTCGAGATACTGGTCTTTCTGCCACAGCACGCTGGACATCAATAATATAGAAAGAGATGCAGTCAAAGCAAAAGAATTATGTGATCAGCATGGTCTGGACTTGATTTCATTGACTACATATTTAAGGCCTCATCAGGTGCATGAAATTGAAAAAGTTTTAAAAACTGCTGGGAGAATCGGCTGCAGAAATATCCGGGTCTTTCCTCCCGATTATAACGAAACAGAGTATTATCCTGATTTGTTTGCCAGAGCACTGAAAGAGCTTGATATTCTTGACGATATGGCAGCAAAGTATGGAGTAAGAATAAACCTTGAGATACATATGGGCAACATTATCCCCAGCGCAAGCGCCGCGTACAGGCTGGTTTCCAATTTCGATCCCCGGCACATCGGTGTTATTTATGATGTGGGCAATATGGTGCACGAGGGTTTTGAAAACTACAAGCTGGGATTGGAGCTCCTGGGAGATTACATCGCTTATATCCATATAAAAAATGCCGTCTTGAAAAAGGTTGGAACCTCAAGCGCTGACGCTGAAGTCTGGAAACCTGTATGGGCACCGGTTAAAAAAGGTTATGCAGATTTGGAAAAACTCATAAGAAATCTGAAAGAAGTAGGTTACAACGGATATCTCTCCATAGAGGACTTTTCCAATGAATCGGACACATATAAAAAACTGAAGGATAACCTCCAATTTTTAAAGCAAATAGATGAAAATACGGGAGGATCATTATGAGCCGTTTTGTGTTAAGCGCTTTTGCAGATGAAATCGACCCGTCCCTCCAAACTCAGATGGATGTTCTTGAACAGCATGGTATCAGGTATATCGAAATGAGAGGGGTAAACGGCAAAAATCTTACTCAATACACATTGGAAGAAGTAAAAAGCATAAAGAGCCAACTGGATAGGCGAGGCTTCAGGCTTTCTGCCATTGGCTCCCCTATCGGGAAAATAAAGATTACCGACGATTTTGGCACCCATCTTGAATTGTTCAGGCATACCATTGAAATTGCAAAAATCATGGAAACACAATATATCCGCATGTTCAGCTTCTTTATTCCTAAAGGTGAGGGTCCGCTCCGTTACAGGGATGAGGTCATGAACCGATGGCATAAATTTATAAAAGCAGCAGAAGGTACTGGATTGGTCCTGCTTCATGAAAACGAGAAGGATATTTACGGAGACACACCAGAGAGGTGTTTAGACCTTATTGAGACTTTAAACTGCGATTATCTGAAGCTGGTCTTCGATCCGGCCAATTTTGTCCAGTGCGGTATAAATACATACCCTGACGCCTATGAAATGCTGAAGGATCATATAGCGTACATGCATATTAAGGATGCTGTCTTAAGCAGCCACAATGTTGTTCCTTCGGGCCACGGAGATGGACATATCAAAGAAATCCTCTATGCTTTAAAACTGAGGGGCTATGAGGGATTCCTGTCCCTGGAGCCCCATTTGGCCAATTTTGTGGGCTTCTCGAATCTTGAACCCGATTCACCTCTGAATATGATGGAAGAAGGTGGCCCTAAGCAGTTTGCAATTGCAAAAGAAGCTCTTGATAAAATTTTGGGTGAAATAGGAGGCTGATTTTGTGGATAAAGTTCGCATAGGTATTATAGGAATTGGCAATATGGGTTCTTCCCATGCCAGGGAGCTGGCAAAAGGCAGCGTACCGGGAAGTAAGCTTGCCGCTGTCTGCGATATTGATCCCGACCGGCTGAAGTGGGCAAAGGATACCTTTAGTGAACAAATTGCCCTATATGACAACGCAGACGCGCTTATCTGCTCCGGAAGCATTGATGCGGTAATAATTGCAACTCCTCATTATGACCATCCTCCACTGGCAATAAAGTCCTTTGAAAAAGGTCTTCATGTCCTTATTGAAAAGCCTGCAGGCGTGTATACCAAACAGGTTCGTGAAATGAACGAGGCAGCGCTCAATAGTAACAAAATATTTGGCATCATGTATAATCAAAGGACCAATCCTTTGTATCAGAAGCTGAGAGACCTTATTAAATCGGGAGAACTGGGTGAGCTCAAGAGAACAAACTGGATAATCACCAACTGGTACCGATCCCAAAGCTACTATGATTCAGGCGGTTGGAGAGCGACATGGGCTGGTGAGGGCGGTGGTGTTCTTCTGAACCAGGATCCCCATCAGCTTGATCTATGGCAATGGACATGCGGCATGCCAAAAAGGGTGATGGCTTTCATGTCATTCGGAAAATATCACGATATCGAGGTTGAGGATGATGTGACGGCTTATGTGGAATATGAAAACGGCGCTACTGGTGTTTTTGTCACTTCAACAGCCGATGCGCCCGGAACTAATCGTTTTGAGGTGACCGGAGATCGCGGGAAAATTGTAATTGAAGATGACAAGCTCATCTTCTGGCGTAACAGGATACCCGAACGCCAATTCAACAGAGAGTTTAAAGGAGGCTTTGGTCAGCCTGAGTGCTGGAAATGTGAAATTCCCATCACCGGGCAGAACACCCAGCATATTGGAATTCTTCAAAATTGGGTCGATGCCGTTATTAACGGAACAGAATTATTAGCTCCTGGAATTGAAGGTATGAACGGTCTTCAGATATCAAATGCCATGCATCTTTCTGCCTGGACAGGAAAATGGGCTGAGATCCCTGTTGACGAGGACCTCTTCTATGAACTGCTTCAGGAGAGAATCAAAAACTCCGGTTACAGAAAAAACATCTTCGGCTCAACAGTACTGGATGTTTCGGGGACCCATTAGGGAGGATAAAAACCATGCAAAAAACAGGCGTTGCCGTTATTGGCTGCGGAGCAATATCAAAAATGCATTTTGATTCTATACTGAATGCAAAAAACACAAATCTTTTATATGCAGTAGATACGGACAAGGAACGGGCAGAAGATGCTGCAGCCGCATATGGCTGCGGCTTTCATACAGATTACCGTGAAGTGCTTAAAGACCCGTCTGTTCATGTCGTTCATCTGTGTACTCCTCATTATTTGCACTGTCAAATGGCTTTAGATGCTATGGAAAGTGGAAAACACGTGCTGACCGAAAAGCCTATGGCTATTTTACAGGAAGATGCCGAAAAAATGATTTTAAAGTCGGAAGAAACGGGATTGACACTGGGAGTCTGTTTTCAAAACAGATA
>JAAYNO010000157.1 GCA_012520855.1 Clostridiaceae bacterium
AAAGACGACTTGAAGGATACATTCTTTAGGTTCCCGCTTAAATATATGAAAAAAAGACCTGAAACAAGCAAGACGCAAGATGATTTCAGGGGTGATAATGATTGAACGGAAAACATGCGGTAACTTCAATACAGATGATGAGATTTACCTTTGTATGCCAGACGGGTATTGGAGTAATAGCTCTTCCGACACTGCTTGCAAAAGAAGTTGGTCATGACGGGTGGATCTCAGTTGTTGTAACCGGTTTAATAGCAATATTTCTTGCAGCATTGATTGTTGTATTATTAAGAAGATACTCCGACAAATGCATATTTGATATAACCAAATTGCTTTTTGGTAAGATTGCAGGGATTTTTATTAATACGATTTTCTTTCTTTATTTACTTTTTGCCGCTTCATTAGGTCTTATGGTTTTTTTAATATATCTTAGAATAACCTTGTTTCCGCTTACTCCGCCGATAGTAATGGCGCCTTTGATCATCATGCCGTCTATATATATGGTCTGGGAGGGAATGAAGACAGTCGCCAGGTTCAAATATGTGACCATGGCTTCTTATATAGTTACGATACTATATATTATCCTGATAATCAAGGATATGCGTTTTTCATTTCTTCTGCCTATAGGCGAAGCAGGTTTCTTACCTTTGCTGTCCAGCCTGAAGACCAGCTTTTTTACATTTATCGGATTGGAGTTGATAGCTGTTTTTTATCCTGAGATCAGCGATAAGGAAAAGGCACTGAAATATCATGTGTTAGCAAATTTATTCAGTATGCTTTTTATAGCCTTCATTGTGGTGGCCAGTACCGCCGTATTCGGGGAGAAATTACTGACAGTTCTGAATATACCTCTTTTTAATCTCTCAAGGATTTTTAATGCCCCGATCATTGAAAGAGTTGATATATATTTGGTTTCCGCATGGTTTATTGCTATGGGGTGTTCCATAAGGGCATATTTGATGGCTGCTTATTATAGTATGGGTAAGATATTCAAGGTCAAAAAAAGCCGTACTGTATATGCGATCTTTGTTTGTGTATTTATTGGAATAAGCTTGACAACAGGAGATATCAATAAAGCATTTATGCTCCTGGATATTTTGAACTATGTAGGTATGGGTGCGATCTTACTGCTGATAATATGTCTCATATTGTCAATGTTTAAGAAAAAGGGAGTTGTAGAGTATGAACAAGGTGTATAAACTGTTTTTTTTATTGACAGCCTTATTAAGTATGTCTTTTCTATCCGGATGCTGGGATCAGAAAATATTTGAAAGAACCGGATTCATTCTTCAGCTTGGTCTGGAATTAGATGAAAAGAACGATTTGCTTTATAGCCTTACAATGCCTGTTGTCGAAGAAGAAATCGAGCAAAAAATAGAAATACTGTCTACAACTGCTCCACTTTTACGAGAAGCTAGGGATGAAATACGTAATACTGCTGGAAAAAGAATTGAAGGCGGGAAAACCCAGCAAATACATTTTTCAAGAGAGCTTGCAGAAAGAGGAGTAGAGGATCTTTTGGATGTTTTTATAAGAAGCTCTGAAAATCCGATTCTGGCTAATGTTACTGTGGTTGAGGGAAGCCCCCTGGAAATGTTTGAAATAAGTTTAGGGTATAAGGACAAAACCAGAGTCGCTTTTTATATTACCAACCTTATTGATGATGCGAGAAAAAGAACGGCCACATCAGATACCAGAATTTATGATTTTACAATACTGCAAAAAAGCGGAACTATTGATCCCACAGCTGTTCATATCAGATACGACGAAAAGGGAATCGAGATAATAGGAACAGCCCTTTTTAAAGGTGATAAAATGGTGGGCAGCCTTGATTCTGTAAAATCGGGATTACTATATGCACTTATGGGCAAGAAAATAAACTTCAGTTACTTTTACAGAGACACTGATGAGCATACCAGTGAATCGGGTAAAAAAGGAATAGCTTTATCGTTTAAAAAGGTCAGGAGGAAGATTGAATTCGATTTGACCGGGGATATACCTAAAATCAATGTTAGTCTTAACTTTTCATCGGCATTGAGTGAGTATGACAGTAAGCATCATTTGGATGATATGAAAAGCAAAAAAGAGATTGAAGAGAAAGTAGCCTCAGCAGTGAAAAAAGACTGTGAGGAAATACTTTCTTATATGCAGAAAATCGGGTCAGATCCTATTGGGTTTGCTGAAATTGCGAGATCGAAGCATAATTCATATTATAAATCTGTAGATTGGAGAAAAATCTATCCTGAAATAGAATTCAAGGCTGATGTCAAAGTTGCAATTGAATCCCAGGGCGCGATCAACTAAAAAAATCTAGCCGAAAAAAAGTATTGCATTTTTATACATTAAAATGTATAATCATACATATACTTTTTGAAAAGTGGCTAGCTTGAAAATAAATTTTCATTTGGAGGTATTATGAAGCATTTAGTGTGTTTAAGTGACTGGTCGTCCGAGGAAATCAAAGAGACATTGAAACTGGCTGAAAAATTAAAATATGAGAATAAGAACGGGATAAGACACAATCACCTGCTTAAGGGGAAAACCCTGGGATTGATATTCAGCAAGTCTTCCACCAGAACCAGGGTATCTTTTGAGGTTGCGATGTATCAACTGGGAGGGTATTCCATGTTCCTAAGTGCAAACGACATCCAACTGGGCAGAGGAGAAACTGTATCAGACACTGCAAAAACCCTTTCACGCTACATAGATGGAATAATGATAAGGACATATAAACAAAGCGATGTAGAAGAACTCGCCGCTTTCGGTACTATTCCGATCATAAACGGGTTAACTGACAGCCAGCACCCATGCCAGATCCTTGCTGATCTCCAAACTGTGAAAGAATACAAGGGAAGTCTCAAAGGTCTTAAACTGGCATACACAGGCGATGGCAATAATGTAGCAAACTCCCTTCTTATAGGATGTGCAAAGGTGGGGATGGATATATCGGTAGCAACACCTGAAGGGTACGAGTGCGATATGAAATCTGTTGAGATTGCAAAAAAAGCTGCGTTGGAATCAGGAGCAAAGATAAATATAGGATACGATCCTTATGAAGCTGTCAATAATGCTGATGTCGTTTATACCGATACATGGGTCAGTATGGGCATGGAATCGGAAAAGGAAAAAAGAGTAGAGACCTTTATGCCTTATCAGGTAAATAAGGAGCTTATGAGCAAAGCAAAACCCGATGCAATATTCATGCATTGTCTTCCGGCTTACAGAGGCTATGAGGTGACCGCAGAAGTCATTGACGGACCTCAGTCCGTTGTGTTTGATGAAGCAGAAAACAGGCTCCACGCACAAAAAGCGGTGCTTGTTAAGCTCATGGGATAGGGAAGTAAGGGGACGATTCCTTTGCTTCGCAAAACGATCAGAATCAGAAGGTATTAATATGCTATACACGTTCATTATCAGGCGCGCAAACGCAGATGACGCGCCTGCTGTTTTTTCAATACTTAAGAGGGCATTTACCGAGTACAGCCATATAACAGGGCAGAGTGATCTTGAGGCTCTTAAGGAAACTGTTGAAGACATTAAAAATGAAATAGAAACAAAAGCGGTTTATATTGCCGTAATCGACAATGAAATCTTGGGAACCGTAAGGCTTGATATAAGTGGTGATCAAGCCTTCTTAAGCCGTTTTGCCGTTGACAGCAGAAATCGGAATAAAGGTATCGGTAAATCACTTATGAGTGTCGTAGATAAATATTTGAAGGAAAAAGGCGTGAAAAAAGTTACCTTGTACACTTCTTCAAAACATTGCGTGCTTATGCGGTTCTATTATGGAAGAGGCTTTTATGTCGAAGCCATAGAGACCGACAGAGGCTATTTGCGCGCTCGTCTGGTTAAAGAGTACTGATTTTTACTCGTCTATCTTAACTTGGAATATTTATTTAAATATACGAATCGCATGAGCTTGCATTCAAGGAAATTTATCGGTTTTATCCTTCCCAAAAGAGCAGCGGTAATGTAAGCCATGCAATTCTTCTCAAGAACCATGGATACAGCCAGAGCATCATCCCTTGAAATACCGCAGCAAAGCGCTCCTTTCTGTTTAAGCAAAACTGCCGATGATTTATTCAGAGCTTTAACAGCTTCCTTTGGGTTCATTTCAGTTGTTTTTACAGATGTCCCGGCGATTTGTGCAAAATCATCCAGCAATGGCAGAAGCTTTGTTTCTGCGTGTGACAATACATTGACCCAGGCTGAATTGCTATTAATAATATAGTTAATGCTCTTATTGTTCTTATATATTTCATTTAAGATCATTAATTCGTTGACCATATTTTTATCGGTATAGTCATTGGATGAAAAATTATCCGGATCAATTTCGATATTCTTACCGCCTTCCATAAAAGCAAAGCCTTTTTCTGTTCGTTTGCTTTCCCATAAAGAAATACTAGCATTTTTGGAAAAGGCAATGTTTTTTCCGGTTAGCTTTGATATGGCGAAGCTACCGATCTTAACCGGATCGATGTCGGAATCACCGCTGCTTTTCTGATATTGGTCTTCTATGAACCCCTTGCATGCACTTTCCAGCTCATGAGCGACCCTGAAGGTCTCTTCGCAATCAGTCCCAAAGCAAAGTGCACCGTGATTTTTCATGATAACAGCTTTACCGGAAGATTCGGCCAACGCTTTTGCAACTCCGCGGCGTAATTTTTTTGTTCCCGGAAGGCCATAGTCGGCACAAACAACTCTGCCTCCAAGTAAGGCAAAATTCTCCGGCACATTTATTGAGTCCAGATTAGATGCGCTTACAGCCGAAGCATAGCTTTGGTGTGTATGGATCACAAAGCCTGCTTCGGGACGGGATTTGTATACCAAAGCATGAATACCTTTTTCTGAAGAAGGCTTGATATTGCCGCTGTAGCTTAAATCAGAAACAGCAACCTCTACAATATCATCGGGTGTTAAAGACAGGTAGTCTCTTCCGCTGGGGGTTATGACAAAATGGGTATCACTTACACGTGAGCTTACATTACCCCACGTCCTGGCAATCAATCCGGACTCGACGAGCTTTCTGCCTGCAAGAACGACTGCTTCCCTGGCTTCCTGCAAAGTCATGATGTTACACTTCCCTTCGTCTTTTTGTCATCCCGAGCGGAGCAATACTCCACATTTTGTCATCCTGAGCGGAGCAATACTCCACATTTTGTCATCCTGAGCGGAGCAATACTCCACATTTTGTCATCCTATGTTAGGGTTAGTATGTACGGACTAATAACATGATATCATGAGAGTAAAGAAAAAGGAGAGGTGATATCATGTTTGAAGAGACAAGAAAAATGAGG
>JAAYNO010000158.1 GCA_012520855.1 Clostridiaceae bacterium
CCTGTTGCAGCAGTGGTTGTCAAACGCATTTTTATATGATAATATAACAAATGCCGCAAAAATGCGCATCGCAGGAAGTTGCGGTTAATCCTTGCTCTGTACTGCATACAGGGCCGAATGAGTCCAAAAGGAGGTGACAAGGTCATGAACAAGTATGAAACAATCTACATCATTTCTCCAACAATCGATGAAGAACAGGTTAAAGCTACTGTTGAGAAATTCAGTAACTTAGTTTCAGAAAACGGAGAGCTTGAGAAGGTTGAGGAATGGGGCAGAAAGAAGCTTGCCTACGAAGTCCAGGACCAGAAGGAAGGGTACTATGTACTGATGAACTTCTCGGCTAATCCGGATTTTCCTTCTGAGCTTGAAAGAAATTTCAAAATCACAGAAGATATCCTTAAGTACCTGATTATAAGAAGAGACGTATGATTTAATGCTGATATTGCAGAAACCGATTATGTATAGGTGGTGTTTTGATGAACAAGGTAATTCTACTGGGAAGGCTTGTGGCAGACCCGGAAACTCGTTACACCCAAAGCAACATCCCGATGACTCGCTTCAGGCTGGCCGTTAACAGGCCGGGCAGGTCTCAGGAAGGGCAACAAAATGCTGATTTCTTTCAGGTTACAGCATGGAGGGCAACAGCAGAGTTCGTAGGCAAATACTTTCGTAAAGGACAGCAGGTTCTTATAGAAGGATATTTACGCAATAATTCATGGACCGACCAGCAGGGAAATAAACGCTACAGCGATGATATCCATGCTGAACAGGTTTACTTTGCGGACAGCAAACGAGACAGCGGATCATATGCGGATGACGTGCAGGGAACGCCGCAGGTTTCTGCGCCATCTTCCCAGGGTCAAAAGCCTGAGAGCGGAGATGGTTTCTATACCCTAAACGAGGAAGATGAGGATCTTCCATTCTAGATGCATGATATCAGGAATTGATAATTATGTTGATGTAATATTAAGTTTTGATATTACGTTTGACGGAATGTCTGTGAAGATGTTCCGTTTGTCCGTCATAAATACACGCATTTTATGCCTTCCGCCAATATGGCCGGAAGGTTTCTTTTTTTGTCATCCTGAGCTTTTCTCCTACTGTCATCCTGAGCTTTTTCCCTACTGTCATCCTGAGCGAAGCGAAGGATCTTAAAAAGACTCTTCGGTTGTTTCACTCCCTCAGAATGACACTACAAAATAAATGGGGACATTCCGCGGCAAGCCAGACCCACGAAGCAGCGGTGTGCCCCATCTGATATCATCTGTTATAATGGAAAATAATTTAAATAAGAGATAATATAATAATATGCTTCTTTCTGCACGAAATGGCAATAAAGATATCAGGTAGGAGAGTAGTTCATGCAAATAGGTAACCTCACACTTTCGGGAAATATTTTTCTTGCTCCCATGGCAGGTGTGACAGACATACCCTTCAGGCTTTTATGCAAAGAACAAGGGGCATCACTGGTTTATACAGAAATGGTAAGCGCCAAAGCCATGCACTATAACGATGCTGAAACCCTTAAGCTGACCGAGACTCATCCCGATGAAAGGCCGGTGGCGGTCCAAATATTCGGTTCGGAGCCTGATATAATAGCTGAAGCTGCCGAAAGACTATCCAAACGTGAGGATATTTCTTTAATAGATATTAATATGGGTTGTCCTGCACCAAAAATAGTGAAAAACGGAGAAGGCTGCACTCTTATGAAAAATCCCTGGCTGGTTCGAAGTATTGTAAGAGCGGTTGTTGATTCTTCATCAAAACCGGTAACGGTAAAGATAAGAAAAGGGTGGGATGAAAAAAATATCAATGCCGTAGAAATAGCAGCCATATGTGAAGAAGAGGGTGCAAGTGCGGTAACGGTACACGGCAGAACACGGGAGCAATACTATTCGGGAAAAGCGGATTGGTCAATAATCAGAGAGGTTAAAAATGCCCTTACCATACCGGTTATAGGTAACGGTGACATAAAAACTCCTGAAGATGCCAAAAATATGTTGGATATATCTGGCTGTAATGCTATAATGATAGGTAGAAGTGTCCAGGGAAATCCGTGGATATTCAAAAAAATTGGTGATTTCCTGGGAAAAGGGGTATATATCAATAAAATAGAAAATAATTTATTACTTGAGACCATCCTTAGGCATTACTCTTTGATGGAACAATATAAGGGCGAAAAAACGGCTATATTGGAAATGAGAAAGCATATAGGGTGGTATATTCATGGACTCTATAACAGTGCTAAACTTCGGGCTCAAATCTTTAAAACACAAAGCAAGGATGAAGTGATAAATATACTGAAAAAGGCTTTGGGAGGGGAATAAGCAAGATAAATCAAATACTGTCATTCTAAGCGAAGAACATACTTTGTATGTTCTCGGCGAAAGGATCTCTACCACTAATGAAGATTTTATTCAGATTGGGAAACAAATAACCGATAATGTTAAGGGTATGTTACAGACAAATACCTAACCCCTGAGATAAGTTACATTTTGTTTACACCTAAGTTTGGATTGTTGACCCTCTAAAGTGGTGGTGATATAATCTAAAACGAATTCATGATGGATTGGCTATCCCATCCATTTGAATCAATAAAGCAAACA
>JAAYNO010000024.1 GCA_012520855.1 Clostridiaceae bacterium
TCTGCAATAAATCTTTCTGGTAATCTAAAAATGCAGCTGTCATGCGTATGCCGTAGTTAATAAATTCTGCAATGTCATACAAACCACCGTCTTCTTCCGGCATCAGAATGTCGGTATATTCATCATAATAAAAAGCAGCCCCTAAGATTTTTTTATAATGCTCCAGTGCAATGAACGGATAAAAGTTATAGACAAACAACTCCGTTATATACTGAAGGAAACAGCAGTTTCCTAAAAATAAGAAAAAGTTATCGTTGTGGAGGGCTGCCAATGTGGAGTTTACGGTAGCTTTGCTTACATCCGTGAAATCAAAACGGATAATTCCGTCTGCATCCGGTGTGGAAGCCTTCTGTTTAATCGTTGTAGTGATGTTCTCAGACATATTTTTCATATATGCAACGATGTCCTCTGTTTCCAGTGCAATAAAATCTAAAATGCTTGTTCCGGCAGGGTGTTCCTTTAATACCTGAAATTGCTCACTTAAAGCAATTCGGTAGTAGGATGTCTTATTTTCGTCATAAGTGTATCCGATTGGGAAGTGGCACAGTACAGAGTGTGCTTCTTCCATCTTTTTATCAATCTGTGCAATGGAAGTTTCAGATAAATGTCCCTTTGCAATAATCTCTTCCGTGGATAAATGCGCATATCCAAGTGTATCTTTTATTGTTTCAAAATTCTCATAAACGCTCATAAAATCAGCCTTTCTCTATATAAATTCTCATTTTGAGTTTAGCGAAAATCGTTATCCGGCTAAAAATAGAATAGCGATTATCAATATGATTTATAACAATATTAGTTGAAATTTGGGAAAAAGTCAACTATAATCAAAAACGAAAATAGAAAATCGGATAGAGATTTTCGTTAGACAACACCTCGTGACTACGTCACAGGTTCGCGGCAGTCGGCAAATGGCTGAATGTAAACATTCGCCACTTGCCTCGTTGCTACCGCGGAAATAGCTGCTTATGAAGAACAACAATAACTTGCGCCATGACTCCGCTAAATAAGCGGACGAGCGAAGATAATGACACTTCCGTAAAGGGTGGGAGAGGATCTTGCGCAGAAGAGGCCCACGCAGGCTGTGGATGATAAAAAAGAAGCAGTGGCTGTAAGGTTATCTGAGATGATAACATTCTTCATAAGGTGAGAACAGCAAACTTCCTTTTTCACAAATGTTTCGTAAGGTAAGATGCAAAACAAGTCCCTAGGGAAACTTTGCCTTTTACCTTACGGAACATGAGGAATCAAAGATTTTACTTGTAATTGTTCAGAGCCAAGTAATACGAGCACTTTAAAGATTGGTATTGGACAGTTACTATTCAGTAAGGAAGATAACATCATAGAATCAGGGCACAGCCAGGCGGACCGGGAAGGTGCACTATCGCCTAAACTGACGGAAGGAACTTATAACTATTCAGAGCCAATTCGCAAAATCGCCTTTTCAAGGCTTTACTTTTGCTCATTTATGGCTTCTCGCCATATAGATTTATAAAACCAGCCTTTATCAAGTAAACTTGAACAGTCTGCTTTTATAAATCTGCATGGCTCTGAATAGTAAAAATGTTCACTTGCCAGTCGGGAGATTTTGATGTATACTCTGACTCACAGGTTGCAGTGGTTGTATCTTCCACTATAAAAAAGATTACCGCAACTGATAATGCCGGATTACCGGTGCCGACAGGGAGCCCAGCCAGCGAAGTGTCGGATTTGCAACTATAAACTGAATATGTTTGAATGAATAAGCAATAGAGAGTGCAATAATTCCAGTTGAGATGCACATTAGATTAAGTGACCGCTTTTCATGGCAGACAGAGTAAAAGAAGCAGATAACATGTATCTGTTTGGACTGCGTATGCAGGGAGACTCTGATGCCGTGGAGGCGGTCTTTTTGCGTGCTAACAATGAGAAATGCACTGATAAAAACAGATTGGCTGTTGTGCTTGCACAAACAGACATAGATGTTTTTATCAGTATGTGACGAATGTCACGACTGAAATGAAGCGAAGCGGAATTGAGGTGCATTTCTAGTGGAGATTCACTTTATTGAAGTGCGTTTCCAATGAATCTAATGTGAATACTGGAGGAAGTAGAATGGACGAACTGATGGAACAAAAAGCTGTCAGTGAAGAGATAGAGGAAACTGTAGGTTGTAAGCTTGCCGGGGATATTCATACCACAAAGTATGGGGAATACAAGGTAATCAGCACATTTTCAGATACCGGGGAGAGTATCACGGATTTGCTGTCAGCCTATATTGACCGAGTCGCTTCGCTGAAATACTAATTAACAGACGGTGGCAGACTCTGCCACCGGGAAAGGAGAGCATTATGAGTGAGATGAAGTACCGTGCCTGTGCCTACCTTCGTCTTTCAAGGGAAGATGATGATAAGCGTGGCAGCACGGATGAGAGTAACAGTATCAAAAGCCAGCGCATGATGATAGAAAGCTTTGTGCGGGGGCTTCCGGATGTAGAGCTGGTTAAGGAGGTCTGTGATGACGGTTTTTCAGGAACAGATTATGAGAGACCGGCTTTTATGGAGATGATAGCCATGGTGGAAAGGGGAGAGATTGACTGCATCATAGTCAAGGATTTGTCCAGACTTGGACGAGAGTATATCGGTGCAGGCAATTATATCCAGAAGTATTTTCCACAGAAGAATGTCAGGTTTATTGCCATCAATGACAATTACGACAGCCTTACCGCTAACAGCAGTGACAGGTATATGATTGTACCTGTTAAGAATTTCGTTAACGAGAGCTATTGCAGGGATATTTCCATAAAATCCCGCAGTAACCAGCAGGTAAAAAGAATGAACGGAGAGTATATCGGTTCTTTTGTCTGCTACGGGTACCGTAAGGATGAGCAGGACAAAAATAAGATTGTTCCTGACGAGGAAGCCGCAAGGGTGGTGCAGGATATTTTTGCGTGGAAGCTGATGGGGCTTAGTGCCAATTCCATTGCGGCAAAGCTTAATGAAAGAGGAACTCTTTCGCCGGCAGAGTATAAAAAAGCTCACGGGGAAAAGTTTAAGACCAGCTTTCAAAGAAATCCGGAGGCGAAGTGGACACCCAAGGCAGTTTTACGCATTCTTGAAAACGAAATTTATATCGGCGTTCTGGAACAGGGGAAGCGTGAAAAGGTAAGCTATAAGGTGAAAAAGACCATAGAAAAGCCAAAGTCTCAGTGGATTCGGGTAGAGAACAATCACACACCGATTATTGCGGAAGCGGATTTTAAGGCTGTGCAGGAGCTTTTGAAGCGTGATACAAGAGCTAAGGAAAGCATGACGGAGCCAAAACTTTATGCCGGACTTCTTTTCTGCGGTGACTGCGGAAGGGGATTGGTCAGCAGGAAGGTTCCTTATAAGGATACGGTAAATGAATACTATATCTGCTCCGGCTATAACAGGGGAAAGGAATGTACCAGACACAGTATCAAGGTGGATGTACTGAATGAGATTGTTTTGGGTGAGGTCAGAAAGTATGTGAAGCAGCTTACAGATACCAAGAAGCTGTTAAGCATCTTAGATGCAAAGCAGATTCATTTCGAGGAAGCCCTGAACCGTGATAAGGAGATTGCGATGTTAAAGGAAAAGGAGCAGGAATACAGTGCCATGAAGTCTGCCCTTTATACGGATTTGCAGGAGAATCTTATCACGCAGGAGCAGTTTAACCGCTACAGGGAGATTTACAGCAATAAGCTTTCCGAGATTGCAGGTGCAATTAAAGTGCAGGAGAATACTGTAAAATCCATATATGAAAACGGAATCGCAGCCGGACAGTGGCTGGATGACTTTCGTGAAAATATGGAGATTGAAAAGCTGAACCGTATGCTTTTAGTTTCCCTGATTGACAAGATTTTAGTCTATGAGGACAAGACGGTAGAGATTGTGTTTAAGTACCGTAATGAGATGGCAAAGGCGGTGGAACTTGTAAAGGGGGAGCTTGAGGCGGAGGCAGGTATGACGAATACAGAAGCAGTCCCGGTTGCTGAAGCAACTGCATCCTTGAAGGAGGTATCGTAGTAATGGCAAGAAAAGCGGAAAGATACAATGCAATCGTAGGGCGTAATGGTACAGCGGATGCAGATAATACAATGATTTCTGTAACAACCGGAAAGAAGTACCGTGTGGCACTTTATGCCAGACTTTCTGTTGAGAAGGATGGCAGGAAAAGTGATTCCATAGAAAGCCAGTTTATGATTATGGAAAACTTTATTAAGGAGCGACCGGAGCTTGCCCATTATCAGAAGTATTTTGACAGGGGTGTGTCGGGAACCACTTTTGACAGACCTGATTTTATGCGGATGATGGATGATGTAAGGGCAGGAAGGATTGACTGTATTATTGTCAAGGATTTGTCCCGTTTTGGACGTGATTATCTGGAAACAGGTAATTATATTGAAACCATACTGCCATTTCTGGGCGTGCGGTTTATTTCCGTAAACGATCATTTTGATACCGTGGAGGATTACAACGGAAACAAGGGGCTTGGGATTTCCCTTATGAACCTTGTAAATGATATGTATGCAAAGGATGTGTCAAAGCGTATTACTTCTGCATTTCAAAGCTGTATGGAAAGAGGCAGTGTGCTGGGGCATGCACCTTATGGCTACAGCAGTGTGAAAATAGATGATGGACACCGACTTGTGATAGATGAGCCTGCGGCTGAGATAGTCAGAAGGATTTTTGAAATGGCAAAGACCGGTATGAGTCACCGTGCCATTGCAAGGGAGCTGACACAGGCAGGAGTCAGAATACCGGAAGAATACAGGCAGACACAGCTTACCTATATCACGGAAGGGGAGCCTCTTAGCGAATGGAAAAACGGCACCATTTCACAGATTCTTTCCAATGAAGCTTATATCGGTACGCTTCAGCAGGGAAAGACGAAAAGATGTCTATATCAGGGAATAGGACGGCATAAGGTGTCAAAGGATGAGTGGACAACCCATGAGAATGCCCATGAAGCCATCATATCCAAGGAACTTTTTTATGAGATCCGAAGTGTGATGGACAAGAAAAAGGAGAAACAGTCCTTTGGCGCAAGAGAGGATTTGCCAATGACGGCAGACAAGTATAAGGGCATTTTAAAGTGTCCCGTGTGTGGTGGTGATTTTTCAAGGGAATCTTCTATTATTTATTCCGGGGAAGGGGATGTGCGACTGTATTATTACCGTTGCAGACACAATCCTCTGCCTGTGGAAGAAAGGGATAAGGAAGCTGTAATAAAGATATCCGAGGAACAGCTGGATTTGCTGGTGTTGGCATCTTTGCAAAAGGCAGTAAAGGAGCTTGTACCGGATAAAAAGAAGCTTCTGAATGCTTTGGAAAAAGGCTTCCAGCCGGCAGAAACAAAGCTTAAGGCAAGGATAGCGGATTTGAAGAAACGTACGGAGCGTCTTTCGTTTGAAGGGAGTGAACTTTACAGAAGCTATGTAAAGGGTGAGATTAGCAGGGATGAGCTTGCAGATGCCAATAGCAGGCAGGAGCAGGAAAGGATAAGACTGGATAATGAACTGTTACAGGCTGAGAAGGATTACAGAGCTTTTGTCCGTAATACAAAGGAGCAGAAGAAATTTGTAAATACCCTTGTATCCGTAAAGGATAAGTCGGTTCTGACACCGGAGCTTATAAGCACGCTAATTGCTAAAATTACCCTTACGGCAGACAGAAATATGGAAATACAGTATCGTTTTCATAACGATGCATCAGGCGGTTATACGGATGTATTTCAGTATCCGAGAAGAACCAAGTGGAATGAAGGGGGTAGGACAGATGTCTAATTTGGTTATGTATTTAAGATTGTCCTTGGAGGATGATTTGAATGCGGATGAGAGTAACAGCATTACCAACCAGCGCAGAATCATCCGTGATTATATCAGTGCCCATGAAGATTTGCGTTCCATGACTGTGACGGAAAAGTGTGATGACGGATATTCCGGCACCAACATGAACCGTCCGGGAATGCAGGAACTTCTTGGTATGGTAAAAGAGCAGAGGGTGGACTGTATCATTGTAAAGGATATGTCCCGTTTTGCACGAAACTATCTGGAAACAGGGAAGTATATTGAGCAGATATTTCCTTTTATGGGAATCCGTTTTATAGCCATTAACGATAATTATGACAGTAAGGATTATGTGGGTGGTATCGGTGAGATAGATGTGCAGTTTAAGGCTTTGTTGTATGATTTTTACAGTAAGGATTTGTCACAGAAGGTTTCAACTGCGGTTATGGCAAGAAAGGACAACGGTATGTTCATCGGTATCTGTGCTCCTTTTGGTTATGTCAAATCCAAGAGCCATCCCGGCGAACTTCTGGTGGATGAGGAAGTAGCCGCTGTTGTGAGAAGGATTTATACTCTTCGTGTAGGAGGAACGAGTATTGCAAGTATTGTCAGAACCTTAAATGAGGAAGGCATTGATACTCCGGCGGCTTATCATAGAAGAAAAGGTACATATAAGAATATGTACATCAAGGGTGACGCTCCTTTGTGGACGGACTATAAGGTAAACTCCATTCTGAATAATGAGATGTATATCGGTACATTTGTGTATGGGAAAAGCCGTGTGAAAGAGATTGGCTCCAGACGAAAAAAGATGCTCCCGTCAAATGAATGGAAGCGGATACCGAACCACCATGAAGCCATAGTTTCAAAGGAGGTATATGAGCAGGTGCAGGCAATGAAGGGGACGGTGCCGGAGGCTTTTACTCCGATAGGGAAAAGGGCATCGGTTTATACCGGAAGGGTGGTCTGCAACTGTTGTGGCAGAAATATGATTTATCATATGGACCGCCTGGGCAAGAGATTTTTCAACTGTGAGGTGAATTACAGAAAGAATAATAACTGTGTCCATCGGGTACTTGTAACAGACCTTGACGCTATCATAAAAGGTGAGCTTTCTAAGCAGATATCAGGACTTGCAAAGCTGAAGCTTCTTATGGAAAAGGAAAAGGAGCAACATAACGAGCGTATCCGTGGGGCAAAGCAGAGACTGGCGATGGCAGAAGATACGCACAGGAGACTGGAGCTGGAGCTTCGGACTGCATACGAATCCTATGCCAAGGGCGTTACAGACAGGGAAACATATCTTATGCAGAAGCAGTCGTATGAAGCTATGATAGATGGAATCAGGGAGAAGATTGAGGCACAGAAGGAAGCTGTCTTTACACTGGAAAATCAGATGCCGTCTGAGAACAGTGGAATACAGTTTCTGGAAGGAAAATCTGAAATCGCAGAGATTACAGATGAGCTTCTGGATGTACTGCTTGATAAGGTGGTTGTGTATGCCGATAAGACCATAGAGGTTAAGTGGAAGTTTAGTAACAGAAACGACTAAGGAAGATGTATCAGCTTTCGGTGGTAATTTAGCCGGAAGCTGGTATAATGGAAAAGGATGAAAAAAGTTTAAGAAAAGTGTTGTCAACTACTTGACACAAGAGGGCAGAGGAGTTCCCAATATCGAGTCATTAAAAGCAATTTCAAAGTTTTTTTCAGTGTCAATAGATGAGTTATTGTCCGGTGAAGAAATACTTAAAATTGCTGACGAGGATAATAAGCAAAAGGAA
>JAAYNO010000025.1 GCA_012520855.1 Clostridiaceae bacterium
AACCTTTACAAGAACGTCCATACTGACATATTCGTTTTTAGAAAGCTTTGAAATTGAAGATGGACTTATTCCTGCAGCAGCCTGTAAATCTTTCTTCTTCATATCGCGGTCTATCAATAATTTCCAAAGCTTTTTATAGCTAACGGTCATCTTGGTCACCTCTTTATATATTTTTTCCATTATATCACATTTACTTCAACTATACCATGATAATTCTGTGTTAGTGAAGAAATTTTATAATGCTAAAAAAATAATGATGTTGTGTAGGCCTTTCATTGTTCGCTTTTAATCAATAAATACTTCTAGACAAAATAAAACCTAAAGCTATAGCAGTCAGTCTTTTTAAACTAAATACCGCTTTCGCTCAAATTTGAGCAAAAGCATAAGTATTACAGCCATCATTACCGGAGAAAAAAATAGGCTGTTTAATTTTTAGGGAGTTCGAATCAGAAGAGTTGTTCGGTTATTATGATGAAAGAATTTGCTTTATGAAATTTCTATATTGCTGTTGATAATTTTATTAACTTAGTTTACATTTATTTAATTCAGCAGTATAACATGCTCTGCAAAAGGAATATTAAAAACCGATAACTCTTGTGAAAAACAGGGGTTATTTTTATTATTTATACAAAAATGAAATATTACAAAACAGAAGTTGCAAAAATTATTGACTCACATCGTTTAATTGTATACAATAGTAAAAATCACACCAGGATATTTTAACTAATTCTTTGTATAGCCTGATATAAGGCTGATAGAAATATGGTGTGCATATTATATAAACGGCATTTATCCCTCAGAGGAAAAGTATTTGTTAAAAAATATGCAAATCAAAGGTTTGTTGAGATAGAGAGCCAAGGAGGTTATCGTATTGTATAAGGAAATGTCAAAATGTGAGATCGATGCTTATTATAGCCTTGCCAGTGAGATCGTTGAAACAAAAAACAGATTCTTGCCAGGTGTTTATGATAGGTACAATGTTAAGCGAGGTCTCAGGAATGAAGACGGCTCGGGGGTATTGGTAGGTCTTACTGAGATAGGTGATGTTCACGCTTATATATATGACGAAGGAGAAAAAGTGCCTGTTGAAGGTCGTTTAGTATATAGGGGCATAGATGTATACGATCTGGTCAATGGCTTTATATCAGAAAATCGCTTTGGTTTTGAGGAGTGTGCATACCTTCTTTTATTCAGTGATTTGCCTACAAAAAAGGAACTGGATCGGTTCACCAGAGTATTGGGGAGCAGAAGAAAGATACATGAAGATTTTGTTCGCGCCAATATACTGAATGCACCAAGCTCGAATGTAATGAATAAAATTGCGCGACTGGTCCTTACCATGTATTCCTTTGATGAGAATCCGGACAGCACCGATGTGAAGAATCTTCTCAGGCAGAGTATCGATTTGATAGCAAAGTTCCCAATAATGGCGGTATACGGATATCAAGCCAAAGCTCATTATCTTGACGGTAAGAGTCTTTATATCCACAATCCCGATCCCGGGCTCAGCACTTCGGAAAATATTCTGAGACTGTTAAGGCCTTCAGGCGAATATACCGAATTAGAAGCAAAAGTTTTAGATCTTGCTCTGGTTCTTCATGCCGAGCATGGCGGCGGTAATAACTCGACCTTTGCGACCCATGTTGTATCATCCTCAGGAACAGATATTTATTCGTCGATCGCCGCTGCTGTCGGAAGCCTTAAGGGACCTAAACACGGCGGAGCAAATTGTAAAGTAATAGAGATGATGACCGAATTGAAAAGTGAGGTCAAGGACTGGGGGAGCGATAAGCAGATCAGAGAGTATCTGGCTAAAATAATAAACAAGAAGGCGTTTGACCGCACCGGTTTGATTTATGGAATCGGCCATGCTGTTTACACCCTCTCGGATCCAAGATGTGTTCTCTTTAAAGAGCAGGCTGAAAAGCTGGCTGAACAGGTTGGGAGAACTGATGAATTCGAGCTTCATAAAAAGGTCGAAGAATTAGCGCCTGAGGTGTTCAAAGAGATTCGCTGCATAAATAAACCCATGTGCGCCAACATAGATTTTTATTCCGGGTTTGTTTATGATATGCTCGGTATCCCTGTTGAAATGAATACTCCGATATTCGCTATATCAAGGATCGTCGGCTGGTGCGCTCATATCATTGAGGAGCATTTAAACGGAGGAAAAATAATTCGCCCTGCATATAAAAACATTAAAAAACTCAGCGAATATGTAAAAATGTCGGATAGAGGCTAGTAATGAGTAAAATGAGTAAAGGGGACTGAGTAAAGGGGACGGTCCTTTTTACTCATTTTATGTATCGGGGACGATCTATTAACACTGAAAAAGCCCTATTTTTTTACATTCCAGCCCTCAATAACAAAAAAATTAAATTTATATTAAGATATGATTTACGAGGGACTGCCTGGCATTCACAGTACTTTCTCTATGGTATAATAATGAAAAATAGTAATGGAAAAATTATAGTGAGAGAGGCTGGGCTTAAATGAAAAAATATAAAATTGTTATAGCCATATTGCTTATTGCATTCAGTTTTATGTCAATATCGCAGCAAGCAATGGCTGTTCCCTCTTTTCGATACGAGGCTGAGTCCTGGCAGTTATATAAATTAGGTGTGTTTGCGGGAGCTTCAAAGGACAGGTTTAATCCTGATTTAGGCGCTTTACTGGACAGACAGATTGGCGTTACACTCCTTTTAAATTTTTTTGGTAAAACTCCTGAAGTGGATAAGCTGAGCAGCAGTGAAATAGAGCTGATATTGTCTAAATATACCGACCAGGGCGAGATTCTGCCGTGGGCGAGAAAATATATGGCATATGCAGTAAAAACAGGGGTGGTGGTAGGTACACCCCTTACAACTCTTGGTCCGAACAAGCCACTGGATGGGCTGGCATATGCAACTATGATCTTAAGGCAATTGGGCTTTCCCGTTGAGAGGCAGGACTATATCTATTCTATTCAGACTTTATGCAACAAGGCTGGATTGGAGCAATCAAACATTGATTATTTCAATAAAACACAGCTTATAAAGGACGATGCTGTTGGGATGGTTTATGCGGCACTGTTTGCTGAATGTTCCAATGGCAAAACATTGCTTTATAATCTCATCGACTCCGGTATTGTGTCGATGGAAACGGCAGTGGCATTAAATATTATCCAGTATGACGACCCCGGCACTATAGATCCGGTGGGGGGAGCATATAATCCGCCAATAAGACCTGCAGGGTATCAGCAGGCTTACTTTCAAATCTATGATGCGCTGGTTAATGCAGTGGATAGTATCTGGCTGATTAAAAACGAGTATACCGATACTTTTGATGAAATAACTGAGATTGTTTCTACCTGCGTAAGAGAAAATCCGGATATTCTTTACTATACGGGTATTTCCCATAATAGTAATGGTCTTATGACTTTCAAATACAGTAAAGATAAAAAGACTATCTTGAATCATAAATCAGAGCTTAATAAAAAGGTAAACGCTATTCTCAATGAGATAATAGTACCGGGAATGACTGAATACCAAAAAGAAAAAGCCGTACATGATTATCTTATAAACAACTGTGAATATGATATGGAGGGCTTTAACAGCAATAATATCAGGGCAGAATCTTTTAATGCATATGGCGCGTTGTGTTTAGGTGTCGCGGTATGTGAGGGTTATGCTGAAGCCGTGCATATGCTTCTAGATCTCTCAGGAGTCGAGTCAATAATTATCACAGGAGAATCCAGAGGCTTCTCCCATGCATGGAACCTGGTCAAGATTGAAGGTCAATATTACCATCTGGATGTTACATGGGATGACACTTTGCAATATAACGGAAATAGCGGGACACGGTATTACTATTTCAATCTTGACGATAAAAGCATCAGCAGGGACCACGAATGGGAAAAAGCGGATTATCCTGCTTGCACGTCTAATAAGTATGAGTACTACACATATAATAATCTGGTGGTGAAAAACCAGGATGAATTTATAGATAGGGTTATCGAGGAAGTCCAAAAGGGGAAAAAAGAGATTACTTTAAAAATACAGGAGATAGAAGGGTGCAATATAGATAAGGCGGTAGAAACAATTATTAATGAACTTTATTTAGGCTGCAGCTATTTATACAATAAAGAACATGGTGTAGTTACTATAAAGTTTTAGTTTTTAAAGTCATCTTTCTATGGTATAATAGGCAGGGCTGGCGCTAATTGGCACAGGTATTATTACTATGGCAAAATTATAATGCCGGCTTTTTTAAAACTATGGAAATCCGAGCCTGTTTTTACCTGGACAATATTGACATGAGGTGCGTAAGTTGTATCTGAAATCATTGGAGATACAAGGTTTTAAATCCTTTGCCGATAGAATAGTATTACATTTCAATAAAGGGCAGACTTCTGTCGTAGGTCCAAATGGAAGCGGCAAAAGCAATATTGCTGACGCTGTCAGATGGGTATTGGGAGAGCAGAGTGCAAAGACTCTTCGCGGCAGCAAGATGGAGGATGTTATTTTCGCTGGGACCCAGCACAGGAAGCCTGTCGGATTTGCTGCCGTCACCATTACCATTGATAATAGCGATCGGATGTTGCCTGTCGACTTTACTGAGGTAACAGTATCCCGCCGTATGTACCGTTCAGGTGAAAGCGAATATTTCTTAAATAAGACCCAATGCCGGTTAAAAGATATTCAGGAGCTTTTTATGAATACCGGAGTTGGGCGTGAAGGGTATTCGATTATAGGTCAGGGACGAATAGACGAGATATTGAGCACAAGATCAGAGGAGCGCCGGTTGGTTTTTGAAGAGGCTGCCGGTATTACAAAATATAAAGCCAGAAGAAAAGAAGCCGAAAGAAAGCTTGAGAACACAAGGCAGAATCTGGTTCGTATAGGAGATATATTAGTAGAACTTGAAAGCCAGCTTGAGCCTCTGGCCAGACAAGCCGAGTGCGCCAGACGGTACATAGATTTAAGCAATGAACTTAAGGGAATAGAAGTAAGTCTCTTTTTAGATATGATTGATAAGCTAAAGATCAAGCTTGAGGAGGCAGACAGCCAGTCGCGTGAGATCAAAGCTCAAATAGACGAAGAAAACAGAAGGATTGAGAATATTAAAAACAAGAACAGAAGTAAAAATGAACGTCTTGAATTTCTTAAGACCGAATTGGAAAAGCTCAAGAATTCTATTCATGCCCTGGAAACCAATGTTGAAAAAAACGAGAGCCACATAAGATTATGCGAGGAGAAAATAAATCACCTTACTTCCAATAATGATAATTTCGGCAGTGACATTGAGTCTATAAAGATTCGTATGTCCGAGCTGGATGCCGATGTTGACAAGAAGAAAAAGCGTATTATCCAATTGGAACGCGACAGAGAACATTTTTCGCATCTTCTTTCCCAGGCTGAAGAAACTCTTGCGGCCATCATGGCGCGTCTTGATGAAGGGGAAAGGCTTGTTGAAGAAGCAAAGCAAGCGGTTATGGATAAACAGGATATTCTGTCGGACTCAAAAATTCGCCTTAATAATCTTAAGAATGATAATGATAACTATATACAACTAAAATCAAGACTTTTAGAGGATATTCGGCAATCGACCATTGAGATAGACCGGGAAAGAATGAAAAAAGAAGATCTTGATAATTCATTAAGAAAAACGAAAGAAGAAATAGCAGCATGTAAAAATATCATCAAAGAGCTTGAGGCTAATAAAACAGATACCCAAGGAACATTACAGAAGCTTAAGAAAAAACAGGATGACATAAGCCGCAGAGTTAATGCTTTAGAATCCCGTCAAAAAGTTCTTCGGGATATGGAAGCCAGTATGGAGGGATATAGTCATAGTGTTAAAGCCATTAAACAGGCTTGCATTGAAAACAGACAATTCGGGCAGGGTATCCATGGCCCGGTAGCACAGCTTATAACTGTAGAAGAACGGTATGAAACAGCTGTTGAGATATCCCTTGGGGGCAGTCTGCAGAATATTGTCACAGATGATGAGTATTCCGCAAAGAGAGCCATAGAATACTTAAAAAAGAATAACCTGGGAAGAGCTACTTTCCTTCCTATAACAGCGGTTAAACCACGTACGCTTGATACGGCGCAGATGGGGAGAATTCAGGGGATGCCTGGTTTTGAGGGGATTGCCTCCGATAAGGTTAAGTGCGACAGTAAGTTTTCAGGAATTCTTCTTAACCTGTTAGGCCGAACCGTGATCGTAGACAATATTGATTCCGGGATCAATATGGCCAAACAGTTTGACTATTCCTTCCGTATAGTGACTTTGGATGGTGAGCTGATAAACGCGGGCGGATCCATGACTGGCGGCAGTACAGGCAGTAAGGCATCCAGTATTATCGGGCGAACCAGGGTTCTTAAGGAGCTTGAAAAAGAACTGAAGGATTTGAAAACAGAACAGAGGGATCTGGATAATAAAATATCGGCTGTTGAGAACACACTGTCCGATATTAGCACCCTGTATGAAAAAGAGCAGAAAACTCTCTCCGATTTGGAGTTGGTCAGATTACGGGATGAGAACCATGTTGCCGCAATATTGGACAATATACGTAAAATAACTGCGCGAATGGATTTGATGAAGCAGCAGGAGGCAGAAATAGACAAGCAAATAGAAGAAGTTAAGGTTGAAAGCGAAAAAGAGGCTTTACGGGTAAAGGCTATCGAAGAGGAAATCGCTGTTTTGAAGGAAAAGATTCTGTCCCACCAGACAAAAAATAAGGATGAACAGGCAAAAAGAGATGAACTGCATACGGATATTAATGATTACAGGGTCTCAGTCAATTCAATCATTGAGAGCAGACAAAACGTAGAAGAGCAAATTGAGCAGTTAAATCAGGAAAAAATCAACATCAACGCAAATCTTGCAAAGCGTGAAGAAGAGAAAAAGCGCAACATAATACGTATTACAGAATTACAGGCTGAGATCGAGGGAATCATAAAAAAGAATCTTGGACTTAAGGAAGAGAAAGTCGGCTGTGAGCTTAAAACGGAAGGTATTTCGGAAGAAATACGAGTATTGGAAGAAGAGCTTTCGGGTATGCTGGATAAGGTGACCGAGCACAACAGCACTATTATTACTCTTCAAGAGGGTCAAGGCCGCATTGAAGCTAAAAAAGCGAAAATGGAAAGCGAACTTGAGACTTTCCAAAACAGACTATGGGATGAATATGGGCTCACTTATGGAAATGCCCTTGAAATCAGATGCGAGATAAGCAGTACCAGAGCGGTGCAGAACCGTATAAATGAAATCAAGGCTGAGATAAGAGAACTGGGACCCGTTAATGTAGCTGCCATAGAGGACTATTCCAGAACAAAGGAACGTTATAACTTTATGAAGGTGCAGCATGATGATTTGACTCAGTCTGAAGAAAAGCTGAGACGTGTTATTTATGACATAACAAATGTAATGAAGAAGCAGTTTGTTGAACAGTTTGAGATAATTAATAAAAATTTTAATCTGGTTTTCAAAGAGCTGTTTGAAGGCGGATATGCCGAGGTTCAGATTGCCGATGAGAATAACGTGTTAGAAAGTAATATTGAAATAATTGTGCAGCCGCCGGGGAAAAAGCTGCAGAACATGATGCTTCTTTCAGGCGGTGAAAGGGCTTTGGTAGCAATAGCCCTGGTTTTTGCGATTTTAAGAATGCGTCCGGCTCCATTTTACATACTTGATGAAATTGAGGCATCCCTGGATGATGTTAATGTTTATAAATTTGCTGAATATCTGAAGCGTTATACCGACAAACTGCAATTTATTGTAATCACACACAGAAAGGGAACCATGGAGTCAGCCGATGTGCTCTATGGAGTAACTATGGAGGAGCATGGTGTTTCCAAGGTTGTGTCCATGCGTATGAATGATGGCGGCATGGAGAATGCGGGCTGATATCAATGGCTATGGGGCAGCTTTGGACGATTCCCGCAAATCACAGAAAGGGTAATATTATGGCTAAGGAAAAATGGTTTAACTGGGGAAGAAAAAAAGGGACTGAACCGGAAGATATAGAAGTAAATCAAACCGCTTTAAATAATGAGGATGAAGAGTTTATCAGTGCTGAGCCTGAACAGATAACTACTGAAAAGGCGGAGACTGGATTTTTCGGAAAGCTGAAAGATGGTCTGAAAAAGACCAGAGAATCTATAGCAAACAGAATTGATCAGGTTTTAGTCTCCTTTGGAAAGATAGATGAAGAGCTTTTTGAAGAACTTGAAGAAATTCTGATCACTGCAGATATGGGCATGGAAACATCACTGAAAATAATAGCCGAGTTAAGGGAAAAGGTAAAAATCGAAAAGATTGCTGACCCGAAAGGAGTTCGCCAGGCTATAAAGGATATAATAGCAGCAAAGCTAACCGATGATGACACCTCACTGAAGCTGACCACAAAGCCTTCAGTTATAGTCATAATCGGGGTCAACGGAGTTGGAAAGACAACGTCAATAGGGAAAATAGCCAATTATCTTAAGTCACAGGGGAAAAAAGTTACTGTAGCTGCTGCCGATACTTTCAGGGCAGCCGCTATTGATCAGTTGGAGATATGGACTAAAAGAGCGGGAGCAGATCTCGTAAAGCATTCTGAGGGTTCTGACCCTTCAGCCGTTGTTTTTGATGCCGTGAATCATTGCAAGTCCAAAGGAGCGGACGTATTGATCTGCGATACTGCCGGAAGACTTCACACCAAGAAGAATCTTATGGAAGAACTGAAAAAGATTTTCCGCATTATAAGAAGAGAGCTTCCGGAAGCGGATATTGAGACTCTTTTAGTTTTGGATGCCACGACAGGGCAGAATGCTGTTTCCCAGGCTAAGACCTTTTCCGAGGTATCCGAGCTTTCGGGACTTATTCTTACCAAGCTTGACGGTACCGCCAAAGGCGGGATCATAGTTTCTATAAAATCAGAGCTTAGTATACCCGTTAAGTTCATAGGTGTAGGAGAACAAATGGAGGACTTGCAGCCTTTTAATCCCTCCGAGTTCGCAAACGCGCTGTTTGGCACCGAATGAGTATAGGGGACGGTCCTTTATACTCATTTTGATAACGAGGAACAGTTCTCTATGCTTATTTTTCCCTACGTATACTTCCTGTATACCATCACTCTACAACCCATATTCGGGCACACTATGTTAAAAAAATATCAAAATATTGAGCAAATTTCTTGACTTTGATATAGCAAAGAGTTATCATGTTTTTATTAGTTTAATACTACCCGGATGATGGTTTAGGGAGAGCGGCTTTGTAAGCACACCGAAGGAGTAAATCTCTCAGGTAAAAAGACCTAAGCCGGACGATCCTCTGGAGAGACCTGATAAGGCGCCGAAGGGGCAAATCCATAACGGATGACTCTCTCAGGCAAAAGGACAGAGTAAAGGCGAGAAAGGGGCAACCCCCTGTTCTCTTGTCCTACTTAAAACTCCGGAGAAGTCAAACCTTAAAGTTTGACTTTTTTAGATTTAAGAATTACAATACAAAACAATTTGGTGAAGCATACCATAGAACTTAGATGGGTTATATTTAGGAGGTTGAACTATGGCAAAGATTATAGTAACAGACAAAATGGCATCAAACGGAATTGAATATTTAAGAAGCAAGGGATTCGAAGTTGATACACCGTTCGGAATTTCTCCTGAGGAGCTTGTAAAGATTATTGATCAATATGATGCAATTATTGTCAGAAGTGCGACAAAGGTCAGAGGAGATGTGCTGGCGAAAGCGACAAATCTTAAGGTTGCCGGACGTGCCGGAAACGGTGTTGACAATATTGACGTACAGGAATGCACAAGACGAGGCATAACAGTAGTCAATACCCCTGACGGCAATACCATGGCAGCAGCAGAAATGAGTGTTGCGTTGGTTTATGCGGTTTTCAGAAATATACCGCAGGCTTATCATGCAGCTAAGAATAAGGACTTTAGGAGAAACAAATTCATCGGAGAGGAATTGGACGGCAAAACCGCTGGTATAATCGGGCTTGGCAAAATCGGATCGGTTGTTGCAAAAAAACTTTCAGGAGCAGGGATGAACGTTATCGGATATGATCCGTATATTACCGATGAACGTGTTTCAAGGCTTGGAATAAAAAGGGCAGAGAACCTTGACGATCTTTTAAAGGCTGCTGATTTAATTACTATACACATTCCAAAATCACCCGAGAGTAAAAATCTCATCGGTGCCCGGGAGCTTGCTTTATGTAAGAAAGGAGTCCGAATAGTAAATGTTGCCCGCGGTGGCATGATTGATGAAAAAGCGCTTTATGATGCTATCGTGTCGGGACATGTTGCCGGAGCGGCTCTTGACGTACTGGAAGTAGAGCCCAATTTTACAAAAGCGCCCGAGGAGCAGGATTACTGGAATCCGCTGCTTGACTTGGATCAGGTGATCATGACACCGCATCTTGGTGCCTCAACAAAGGAAGCCAGCCTGAATTGTTCACTGGGGGTCGCTAAGAATGTAGAAGCCGTATTGAATGGAGAACTTGTGGCGGCTGTAAATATGCCCCCGATTTCAGGAGATTTAAAAGAGTTAAAACCTTATATAAATCTTGGTGAAAAATTGGGAGCGATCTACTATCAGGCAGAACAGGAAAGAGTGCAAAAAATCGAAATAACCTACAGCGGAGATTTGGTTGATAAACCCACAAACCCTATTACATTGGCTATTATCAAAGGCTTTATGTCTGTTGTCAGCGAAGATGAGGTTAATTACGTAAATGCACAGCTCAAGCTTTCTGAAATAGGCGTTGAGCTTGTTGAAAGTAAAACGAGCCAGTTGGAGAAGTATACAAATCTTATTACTGTTAAATTCTATAGGAAGAGTAATGCTATATCTGTTTCGGGAACAGTGTTCGCAGTGGATACAATTCGCATAGTAGATTTCTTTGGCTATGCATTGGACTTTGAACCCACAAAACATGTCATTGCCCTTCAGAATATAGACATTCCTGGTATAATAGGCAAGGTTGGAACTCTTCTCGGACAAAACAACATCAATATTGCAGCAATGCAATGGAGCCGCAGTACCAGATCAAATAAAGCTGTATCTTTCGTAAGTGTTGACAGTGATGTTGCACCAGAGCTTCTTGAAAAGCTTCGTACGATTGAGGGAGTACTGAAAGTATCAAAGCTCAGCTTTTAAACAAGCGGGATCTAAAACTGATATGCTGCAGCAATAGTTTATTATCAGGTCGAAAACTTGGGCGGGGGAGAATGCTCTCCCGCTTTTTGTAAACCTAAATGCGAGTGATGGGGACATACGCATTTATCAGGCAACTGGATCACTACTGTGAAATAACAAGCGGCACATGTTATCAGAAGGATCTATGTGGAGGCGTGCAATGCACGCCCATTTATGCTATATTATGATTACTGCCCAAAAAGCTGTTAGATAGCTTTGTTTATTCTATAAAACTCTTTGACATTTTGAGGAGGACAATGGATTGAAAAGAAAGGTCGGCATAATAACCTTAGGATGCCCGAAAAATCTTGTTGATAGCGAAATAATGGCTGGTATTCTGGAAGATGCGGGGTTTGAGGTTACAACTATATTAAGATCTGCTGAAACAATTATCATAAATACCTGTGCTTTTATTGGCGATGCAAAGGAAGAGGCCATAATGAGCATACTTGAGGCTGCACGCTATAAGACTGAGGGCAGCCTTAAGATCCTTATGGTGGCAGGTTGCCTGGCTGAGAGGTATAAGGAAGAAATCTTTAAGGAAATACCCGAGGTGGATGTGGTCGTCGGAACCGGCAGCATCGGCCAAATACCGGAGATTCTTAGCAAGAGGCTGGATAGTAATGATCTGCGTAGGGAGATTTGTACCCAAACTCCCAACAGTGTAGACTATCTGGAATCAACCAGAAATGTAGCGGATAACAAACCATATAGCTATCTGAAGATTGCTGAAGGATGTGATAATCGGTGCACATACTGTATCATTCCAAGCCTGAGAGGCGGGTACAGAAGCCGGACCATAGAAAATATCACAAGAGAAGCGAGAATATTGGTTAAAAAGGGCAAAAAGGAGATAATACTCGTAGCCCAGGATGTTACACGCTACGGTACAGATATTTATGGGGAAAAAAGTCTTGTGTCGCTGATAAGGGAGCTGGGTAAAACAGAGGGAATTGAACGTATAAGGCTTTTATATTGTTATCCCGAGTTAATCGACGATAACCTTATAACCGAGATGAAAAATAACATTAAGCTGGTAAAGTACATGGATATCCCCATTCAGCATATCTCCGACAGGATCCTGAAGGCTATGGGCAGGCGTGGAAACAAAGAATATATCAATAATTTGCTTATAAAAATAAGACGTGAGATTCCGGAGGTCGTGTTAAGAACTTCTTTGATCACAGGCTTTCCCGGCGAAACAGAGGAAGATTTCAAGGAGCTGTATGAATTTGTTAAGGAATGCAGGTTCGAGCATTTGGGAGTGTTTGCTTATTCAAAGGAGGAAGATACACCTGCTTATAAAATGAAAGGACATGTTCCCCAAAAAATCAAGGAAGCGCGCCGCAATAAGTTAATGGCACTTCAAAAAGATAACGTTAAAAAACATAATAGTACACGTATAGGCAGAATATATGATACAATTGTCGATGGAGTGGCAGAGGATGGCATTTTCTATGTCGGAAGAACTTATGCCGAAACCCCTGATATAGATCCGATAGTCTATTTTACCTCTCCGGAGCCTTTAGAAATAGGTATGATAGTACCGGTAAAAATACTTTGTCCTGATGGCTATGATCTAGTAGGCGAAGCACAGGGAATTGGTAGGAACGGTGAATAAAAAGATGAATTTAGCAAATAAAATAACATTTACGAGAATCCTTGCGACTCCCATATTTCTGTTCTTTTTAATGCCAGGCTGGTTTGGCCAATTCCTGGGTCTGGATAAATGGGGCAGGTATGCCGCTGCCGCCGTGTTTTTATTGGCTGCTATTACTGATATGATCGACGGCAATATCGCAAGGAAGCGTAATATGGTGACCGAGCTGGGTAAGTTTTTAGATCCTATTGCAGATAAACTGCTGGTGGTTTCGGCACTGATAGCATTTATCAGAACTGATAACCTGTCTGTTTGGGCTGTGTTTATCATAATAGCCAGAGAGTTCATCATTACAGGGTTCCGGGTTATAGCCGCAGGCCGTGGTGTAGTTATTGCAGCCGATAAATGGGGCAAAATAAAAACGATTGTTCAGATCGTTGCAATTGTAGCCATTTTGATCAGGAATTTCCCTTTATCCCTTATTACTGATTTTCCTGTTGGCACGGCGCTAATGTATATTGCGGTCATACTTACGATCATATCCGGGGTCAATTATATAGTGAAAAACGCCAAAATAATTAGCTGACATGATACAAATCAATTATATCCCCACCCTTTACATTGTTTGTGTTGTGTGCTAGAATATTTAAGTCTATGAACCGACTGCGCGGTTTTTGGAAACTCCGGCCAAATACTGGGCTTTCGGCAATATAAAGAGAGGAGAAATATATTTATGGCAAGAATGAGCAAACAAGAAATAATAGCTACTTACGCAACACACGAGGGCGACACTGGTTCTCCCGAGGTTCAGATTGCACTTTTGACTGACAGGATCAATCATCTCACAGAACATTTAAAATTCCACAAAAAGGATCACCATTCACGTCGTGGGCTTTTAAAGATGGTTGGTGCAAGAAGAGGATTACTTAATTACCTAGCCAGGAAAGATATCAACAGATATCGTGACATAATTGCGAAACTGGAACTTAGAAGGTAGTATAAGCCGTTTAGAACTATATGGGGCGGATTTCCGCTCTTTTTTATCATCATGCCCCATGGATATAATGGAGGCACCAGACTGATAAAAGAAAATGAAACCAGCTAAACCCCGGGAATAACACCGGGGCTTTAGTGGAAATATAATTTGAGTACGCAAATAGTCAAGGGCAGCAGAAGATCAGAGAAGAGGCTTTAAAGTCCTTTGGAGCTTGTTCCCTGACCTTTTGCCTCTGCCTAGCGTGCTCGTTCGGGATTTAAGCATCGCAAGTCTGAGCATGATTATTCAGATTTCTTACTGAATAAGACCGCTGTGTACTAGTTAAGGCTTCGTACCGGACAAGTCCAATGCGTACTCTAGAAAGTTCGCAGCTAAGTCTGCAGAGAGAAAAGGAGAAAATAAAATGAAAAAAGTCTTTAGTATTGAAGTTGCAGGTCGGCCTCTTTCGATTGAGGTTGGCCAATTATCCCAACTTTCCAATGGTTCTGCTCTTGTTCGTTATGGTGATACAGTTGTTTTATCAAATGCAACTGCAGCTAAACAGCCAAGGGAAGGGATTGATTTTTTCCCGTTAAGTGTTGATTACGAAGAAAAACTGTATTCAGTAGGAAAAATCCCCGGAGGATTTATTAAGCGGGAAGGAAAACCCACAGAAAAAGCTGTTTTAGTGTCAAGAGTAATTGACAGACAGGTGCGCCCCAGATTTCCCAAGGATCTGAGAAATGACGTGGTTATTGTAAATACCGTATTATCCGTCGAGCAGGATAATTCTCCCGAATTTGCGTCGATAATAGGAACAGTGGTTGCTCTTTGCATATCTGATATTCCATTTAATGGGCCCATAGCAGGTGTCATATTAGGCCTTGTTGACGGCAAAGTCGTTATAAATCCGACAACTGAGCAGCGTGCCAAAAGTGATATGTATGTTACCCTGTCGGCTGACAAGGAAAAGATCGTTATGATCGAGGCCGGTGCAAATCAGGTTTCCGAGGAGGTTATGCTCGACGCAATCAAGCAGGGACATGATGAGATCAAGCGCCTGATAGATTTTATTGAAACTATTGTACGGGAAGTTGGAAAACCCAAATTCGAATATGTATCGGCTGATGTACCCGAGGAAATATGGACTGCGGTCTATGATTTAGCGAAGGATGATATGAGATCAGCTATAACAAATGCTGATAAGGCAACCAGAGACAATCAGGTTGACGCAGTATGTCAAAGTGTAAAAGAAAAGCTCGCCGAAACATTTCCGGAGCAGGAAGGTAAAATAGATGAAGCTCTCTACAAGCTCCAGAAAAAGATCGTCAGGTCTATGTTATTAGAGGAACACAAACGTGTGGATGGCCGTTCTCTAATGGATATAAGAGAGCTGTCGGCAGAAGTTTCGCTCCTTCCCAGGACCCATGGTTCGGCTCTCTTCCAGCGCGGACAGACTCAGGTGCTTACAAATGTTACCTTAGGTCCATTAGGTGAAGGACAGAAGCTGGATGGCGTCGATCTCATGGAAGAAGGAAAGCGCTATATGCATCACTATAATTTCCCCTCTTTTTCAGTGGGAGAGGCAAGACCCTCAAGAGGACCCGGACGAAGGGAAATCGGACACGGTGCCCTGGCTGAGAGAGCATTAGAGCCTGTGATCCCCAGCGAAGGAGAATTCCCATATGCTATCCGTCTGGTTTCAGAGGTTCTTATGTCAAACGGTTCAACATCGCAGGGAAGCGTTTGTGCAAGTACTTTGGCGCTAATGGATGCGGGCGTGCCCATAAAAGCACCTGTCGCAGGTATTTCTTCAGGTCTTGTAGTAGATGAGGAAAATCCGGAGAGATTCATCACCTTTATGGATATTCAAGGTATAGAGGATTTCTTCGGGGATATGGATTTTAAGGTTGCAGGGACCAGGGATGGTATTACGGCAATTCAGGTTGACATTAAAGTTGAAGGTCTTACCTATGAAATCATACGCCAGGCCTTTGAAATAACGAAAAAGGGCCGTTTACAGATACTTGACGAATGTATGCTGCCAGCGATATCCAAACCAAGAGAATCTCTCTCACCGTATGCTCCCAAGATATTCCAAACCAAGGTAGATGTTGATAAGATCCGTGATGTTATAGGTCCGGGCGGTAAAATTATCAATAAAATTATAGCTGAGACCGGTGTCAAGATCGATATTGAGGATGACGGCTCTGTTTATGTAGCTACTACAGATGAGGAAGCCGGCATGAAAGCATTAAAGATAATTGAAGGAATAACAGGCAATGTTGAAATAGGAGCAATTTTTACAGGCAAAGTCACCCGATTGATGACATTCGGCGCATTTGTTGAATTCCTTCCAGGAAAAGAAGGGCTGGTCCACATATCCAAGCTCGACAACAAGCGCGTTAACAAGGTTGAAGATGTTGTCAGCGTGGGAGACGAGATTATTGTCAAAGTCATGGAAATCGATAAGCAGGGGCGTATAAACCTGTCAAGAAAGGATGCCCTGGCCGCTGCTGATTCCTGAAGCTTATCCTGAGAACAATGTGAGAAACTAATTAAAAAAGATCGTCTCAAAACAGGCAGATTGAACAGGATCCCTCGAACACATGTGTTTGGGGGATCTTTACTTCCTGCTTGTCACCTTTAGCGAAACCCTCGTGTTGATCTGAGCACAGTCGTCGCTGTAATTCTGAGCAAAGCGAAGAATCTTTTAAGTGGCTTAACCTGCTGCTTGCTTGACGATATCAGCATATTTTATGTTTATTCTTGCCGCTATCATGGTAAAATCTAATGTAATGAGGTGTAGTATGGGAAAAATGCCTAAGGTTTTATTTGCAGCAGCCGAGTGTTCCCCCTATATCAAGGTGGGCGGCCTGGGTGATGTCGCCGGAGAACTTCCGGTAAAGCTTAGCGAGCTGGGGGCGGATGTACGGGTAGTCATCCCCGGGAACAAGGATATTGATGTGCCTACCAGATATATAGGCGATTACCCGGTTGAAATGGGCAACAAAAATGAAACCTGCATAGTCAGGGAAATAATAAATGCACCCGTAAGCACTTATATAATAGACAATTATCACTATTTCGGAAGGCAGGGAGTATATGGGCATCGGGACGATCCCGAGCGCTTTGCTTTTTTTTGTCTTTCTGTTTATGAAATGATACGGCGTTTTGATTTTGTACCCGATATCCTGCACTTGAATGACTGGCACACAGCACCTCTTGCCATGGTAGTACGGGAGAACGAAAGGGAGCATCCTGAGCTTGCCGATATTTCGATAGTTTATACGATCCATAATCTGGAGTACCAGGGAGTGTGTGACCGCAGCATATTCAAACTGTACGGAGTCAAGGATGTCGTATTTATGGTGGATAAGGTCGAGTACTACGGTTGTTTTAACCCGATGAAAGCCGGGATCAACTATTCTGATATAATAAATGCAGTCAGTAAAACTTCAGCCCATGAGATGCTCACCTCCAGGTTCGGATTTGGACTGGAAGGTGTGCTTATAAACCGGAAACCAGCTATTCGTGGTATTATTAATGGTATTAACATAGATAATTGGGATCCTGAAACCGATAAACATATTTATTCAAATTATAATAAAGAGAATCTGAATTTGAAGAAGAAGAATAAAAAAATGCTGCAAAAAGAATTGGGACTTGTTGAAAAGGATGTACCGCTGTTTGCTGTCATTTCAAGATTGGTACCCAATAAGGGTCTGGATTTAATGGAGCCTGCTTTCAGGTATATTCTGAAGAATGATTGCCAGCTTGTTCTTCTGGGAAGCGGAGAAAAATATTATGAAAATATATTTATGGATCTGACAAGGAAATATCCCGGTTTGGTTTCTGTTAATCTTGAGTTCAATATGGAAAAATCACGCAAGATATATGCCGGAAGCGATATTTTCCTCATGCCTTCACGGTATGAGCCTTGCGGGTTAAGCCATCTTATTGCAATGCGCTATGGAACTGTCCCGTTGGTTCATAAAACAGGAGGTTTAGCCGATACAGTCATTGACGAGAATAAAAAACCCGATGCCGGCAATGGTTTTGTCTTTGCCGGATATTCAAAAGAATCGCTTATAAGATCTATTAAACGGGCTTTAAATTTATTTGAAAAAAAGGAAGACTGGGTTAAGCTTGTAAAAAGGGCCATGAGCGGTGATTATTCATGGGACAGGGCCGCTGAAGAATATCTGTCTCTTTACAGGGAGGCAAAATCAAAAAATAATAAAAGGAAAAACAAAGGAAGGAAGGTCTTGACTTGAGAAAGAAAGAAAAGGCAGGACTGATTCTGAAAGAATTGAAAAAGCTTTATCCTGATGCCGGGTGCTCTCTTGATTTTACAACTCCGCTGGAGCTTTTGGTTGCTACCCAGCTTGCAGCCCAGTGTACAGACGCAAGAGTAAACATTGTCACCAAAGATCTGTTTAAGAAGTACAGAACACCGCAGGATTATGCGGCTGCTGATCTTGCGGAGCTGGAACAGGATATAAAATCCACAGGATTTTTCAGAAATAAAGCGAAAAACATAAAAGAATGCTGCATCAAGCTTTTGCGGGAACATGACGGCAAGGTGCCCGATACCATGGAAAAGCTTCTGGAATTGCCGGGAGTGGGAAGAAAAACAGCCAATGTCATTCTAGCCACGATTTTCTCAAAGCCGGGCGTGATAGTGGATACACATTGCTCCAGGCTATCGAACCGCATTGGGCTTACAAAATCGAAGAACCCGGATATAATAGAAAGGGACCTTATGAAAATCCTTCCGGAAAGAGAATGGGCCGTATTTTCACACTGCCTGGTATATCATGGCCGCGAAATTTGTCAGGCAAGAAAACCCAAATGTGAAATATGCAGTATTATGCCATATTGCGATTATGGAAGAAAAAATATAAAATAGTATATTAGGGGATGACCATATAAATAAATCATGGGGGCTATAAATGCAATTGAATGAGGAAATGACAAAAGGCGCAATGCCCGAGGATATTATATTTGCTCTTGATATAGGAACCCGTACAATAATTGGTTTGGTTGGATATCAAAATGATAATCATTTTTTTGTTCAAGCCGCCGAAATGATCGTACATGACAGCCGTGCCATGCTTGACGGTCAAATCCATGATATAGCCAAGGTTGCCCAGGGAGCCCAAAGAGTAAAAGAAGCCCTTGAGAAAAGGCTCGGTTACAGTTTGACAAGAGTATCTGCCGCTGCAGCAGGACGAGTTTTAAAGACTTGTCAGGTTAAGGTTGAGCGGGATGTGGAGGAAGGCAGGGAAATCGATGCCCAGTTTATCAGTGCTTTGGAAATGGAAGGCATCCAAAGGGCTCAGCTCGAACTTGAAAAAAATTCGCCCGACAAAGAAAAAAATCAGTTTTATTGCGTAGGATATAGCATCGTAAGCTATTATTTGAATGATTATGTCATCTCAAGCCTTTTAGGTCATAAAGGTCATAAAGCCGGTGTAGAGGTGCTTGCTACTTTTCTGCCCCAAACCGTAGTGGACAGACTTTATACGGTAATGGAGAGGATAGATCTTGAGGTCAATTATCTGACTCTGGAGCCTATAGCAGCCCTTAATTTAGCTATTCCCAAAGATCTTCGCCTGCTGAATCTGGCCCTTGTTGATGTAGGAGCTGGAACTTCAGATATCGCCATAACCAAGGCAGGTACAATAATTGCCTATGCCATGGTTCCAATAGCCGGGGATGAAGTCACTGAAGCTATTGCACAGAATTACTTAGTTGATTTTGAGACTGCAGAAAAAATAAAGATAGATGTATCACACAATAAAAAAGATGTAACATTCACAGACATACTCGATAATCAGGTGAGCACAACAGCACAGGAAGTAAAAGAAGTAACCGGACCTGTTATTGAGAATCTTGCAAGGACGGTCTCCGAAAAGATATTAGAGCTAAATGGCGGAAAGTCACCTAACGCAGTGTTCCTGGTAGGAGGAGGAAGTCAGTCCGAAGGCTTGTGTGAAGCCCTGGCTGAAGCTATAGGCTTACCTGGCGACAGAGTTGCCGTAAGAAACAGAAGGATAGCCAAAAACGTTGTCACAGAAGAAAAAATACTCGATGGACCGGATAGCATAACACCTCTTGGGATACTAATCACAACCGCAAAGACAAAGGGACAGGATTTCTATTATGTTACTGTCAACGATGAAAAGATCAGAATGTATAATTCGAGAAAAATGCTTGTTTCTGACGCACTTATACTTGCAGGCTTCAATCCGGAACAGTTAATATGTAAATCCGGGAAAAATCTTAAGTTTGTCCTGAACGGAAAAGATAAAACCATAAGGGGAAGCTTTGGAAAACCTGCCGAGATATATGTCAACGACAAAATATCCAGCCTCAACGCGTTTATATCAGCAGGAGACAAGCTCAGTGTAGTTCCTGCCGAAAAAGGTATTGACGGAAAAGCCCGGGTCAGAGATTTGATTAAAGATCAGGAGCCAATCTATCTTAAATATAATGATCAGGCAGAAACTATCTGGCCAAAAGTATTCATCAACGATGCGGAGGTTACGTTGGATACCGGCATAAATAACGGCGATAAAGTTGACATAGTGAACAAATATACCCTTATGGATATCGCAAAACTCTACGAAATGGATCCATTAGCCTGGGAGTTCACTGTGGACGGGATTGCCTGTGATTTAAATACTGAGCTTAAACCTGGAGTGCAGATAATCGGAAAACCTGCGAAGAATCCGGTTCGGTCAGATGATCCCGGGGCAGGAATAAATTCAGTTTTGAATAATAATGAAGAAATAATAGATTCTCCAGAAAAGGACAGCCATTCTGAGGAAGTGACGAAACCCGCTAATATTCATGATTTCATAAAAGAGGTAGAGCAAAAACTTGCAGAAAGAGACGGGATTACTGTAATAGTAAATAAAAAGTCTATTAACTTACCTCCAAAAAAGACCGATTATTTGTTCATAGATGTGTTTAATCATATTGACTTTGATTTGACATCGCCAAAAGGGATCATAATGCTCAAGCTTAACGGAAAAGATGCAAATTTTACCGATCATATAAAATCAGGAGATAATATTGAAATTTATTGGGGCGAGTAGACAATCCTGAAAGCTATGCGGAGGTAGCATTTGGAAACGATCGATTACGATAGCCACAGATCATATTCTGACTATGTCAAGTACGAAAGAAACATCACAAAATTCGGATGGCTTATATTTCTATGCCTGATTTTTGAGGATGTATTCGTAAGAAGCTATATAGCCAAACAGCCGTTTGTTATTGAGATTGTCGTGATACAAGGGGTATTGCTTTTCTTTAGCATAACTATAAGCATCATTAAAGGCCTTGAGTTTAAAAAGAATGAAGATAATAAAAGAAGATCCATCGATCTGATGAAATTTATTGAAGTCGTCATAACCGTTTGCTTGATTAGCACTTTATACCATAGCGTTTTCTTCTATTTTGTCGCCTTGCTGCCGATAACTTTCATCAGCTTGACAAGAGGTTTTGAAAAAACAATACCGTTTATTGTCTTGAGCTGGATGCTCCAATTTATTTCTCAGTATAGTGTTTTTTTAAAGCTTACAAATGCAGGAATACCCTGCATAATGGATAATGGTTTACTTTTTGCTGTGGTCATTACGATCCAATATGTTATATTCACTGTGTTCTGCTATATATGGGGCGGTGTATACAACGAATACTCAAGGAGCGAAGAGGAAAATAATATATTGATCGATCGTCTCGGCGATAAATATGTTCAGCTCGAACAGGCAAAAAAAGAAATACAAAACCAATATGACAAAATAATCGAGTCAAACAACCGATTGGAAGAGGCCAATAAAAAACTTACCGCAAGCCTTGCAGAATTCTATACGCTCCAGCAGATCTCACAGGCAATAACCTCGATATTCGATATGAATGAATTATTGAAGTTTGTAAATGATGTCATTATTGGGGTTATGGGCGTTTACCATTCTACCATTGCCCTTTGCTACGGGCCGCAGAACAAGCTTAAGGTTCAGGTTTCAAGTATATTTGATAAAAAGGATCTAGCTATAGTCTCAGACTACATCAATTGTGATACTTTAAAGCCTTCTACCGAAGAAGGTCATTCAATGATAGACAATAATGTGAATGCTGATGATTATCCCTTTACCAAAGGCCGCAATATCAAGTCTATGATATGTGTTCCACTTCTCGCTAAAGGTAAAACCCTTGGGATCGTACTTATTGAACATAGTATTCAAAATGCTTTTGATGATGAGAATATGAGGCTTTTGGAGGTTATCTCCCAGCAAGTCAGTATAGCCATAGAAAATGCCCGGCTATATCAGCAGATGCATGATTTAGCTACCCTGGACGGGCTGACAGGGGCATATAACCGCCTATACTTTAACGATAAGTTTCAGGAAGAATTTAAGAATGCCCAGAGCAAGGGGCATGACCTATCATTTATCATCTTCGATATAGATCATTTCAAGAAATTCAATGATACATACGGACATCTGTTTGGAGACCTTGTTCTTAAGACTCTTTCAGCGTTTATTATGAAAACTCTCAGAAAAGAAGATATCTTTGCCAGATACGGCGGTGAGGAGTTTGTTATCCTGATGCCATATACATCGTTGGAGCAAGCAAGAGAAAAGGCCGAGGATCTCAGGATCGGGGTTTCCCAGCTCAATATTACCGACCGTGTTGTTTCGGCATCAGTTACCATAAGTGTAGGTGTATCTACTTATCCTGAAACGGCAAGCAGATTCCAGGAGCTTATAAGCACCGCGGATGATGCGCTTTACGAAGCAAAGAACGCGGGGAGAAATCTGGTCAGGGTCGCAAAAAAAAGAAGATAAAAAAACGAGATTTAAAAATTAAACCACGTTTACAGAATTAATTTTTAAACCTCGCCTATGATTTATTTCCATATTATTCGGACATCAATTTTCAACGACCTCAGCTCCGTGCTCATCGACAATTTCCTTGACCTGCAGTTCTTCATCCGGTGTTAGTATTTTTTCCAGGTTTAAAAGAAGAATGAGCTTTTCGCCAACCTTAGCCACTCCCGAAAGGAATCTCCTGTCAAAGCTGACAAGCTCCGGGGGAGTCTCAACAAAATCTTCATCCGGAACACGGACGATCTCTGAAACGCTGTCAACTGTAAAACCCAGCAGAAGATCATTTTGGTTTATAATAAGTATCTTGGTATTTTCATCGTTTACCTTTTCAGGCATATTAAAGCGTTTTCTAAGATTAAATACTGTCAGAACCTGGCCCCTTAAGTTTAGTAACCCCTCAATAAACGGTGGAGTGTTTGGGACCTTAAAAATCTCCTGAGGTTTTAGGATTTTAAAAATTTGTTTAATTTCAATACCGAATACTTCATCGGCAATATGAAACTTAACAAGTTGTTGAACAGCCATGAGAATCCCTCCAATTTAATATCTCATTAATTCTTACCCACAAAAATAACGGTTTAACATGGATATAGATGATTAGCTTCTGTAAGAACCGTTTATCCGGACGTAATCCAATGATAAATCGCATGTCCACATTCTATCATCAATATCGCCGTCTTTAAAATCCAAAGATATTATTATCTCGTCTTCTTTTAATATATCGGCAGCTTTTTTCTCATCAAAGCATAATCCTGTGCCGTTTTTACACACCAGTAGATCTCCGAGGGAAATATCGACTTTATCAGGATCGAACTTTGCACCGGAATATCCCGCTGCCGTAAAAATTCTGCCCCAATTGGCGTCCTGACCGAATATAGCCGTTTTTACCAAAGGCGATTTAGCAATAGCGCTGAGGATAAGATTGGCCGATTCCCTGTCCTTACAATTCTTGACACGGATTTCGATAAGCTTGGTCGCTCCTTCACCGTCTTTAGCAAGCATTTTGGCAAGCATTTCCGAAACTTCAATCAGAGCAGATAAAAAAGTATCGTATTCCGGTCCCTCTTTTTCGACAGGATCATTCTCAGCCATTCCATTTGCCAGAATAACCACCTGATCACAAACGCTTGTATCGCCATCCACCGAGATTCTGTTAAAAGAACGGTCAGCAGCAGTCTTCAGAGCCTTTTCCAGAAGCTCTGCAGTTATGGCAGCATCGGTTGTGATAGTAGAAATCATTGTCGCCATATTGGGATGGATCATACCTGAGCCTTTGGCCATACCACCGATCGTTACTGTTTTATCGCCTATTATAAAGGTTTTGGAAGCCTCCTTTGGGAATGTGTCGGTAGTCATGATCGCCTTTGAAGCAAGGTTTCCTCCCTCACAGGATAATAAATCAAATGCCTTTTTGATACCGGTTTTTATTTTTTCCATATCAAGAGGGAAACCTATTACCCCTGTGGAACCCAGCAATACCAATTCAGGCTCGCAGCCGATTATATCTGATGCGAAAGCAGCCATTGATGAAGCATCCGCATCTCCCCGTTCTCCCAGGCATGCATTGGCACAGCCGCTATTAATGATAACTGCTCTGGCAATGCCGCTTTTTATTTTTTGTGCGGTCCATTTAAGAGAGTGACCCTTTACAATATTGGAAGTAAATATGCCTGCGGCAACAGAAGTTCTGTCCGATACAACCATAGCCAGGTCCATATCCCCGTTCTTTTTTAGTCCACAAGCCACTCCTGAAGCCCTGTATCCTTTAGGAGCGGTGACTCCGCTTTTAATCATGATCAAAGCCCTCCGTTCATTTTATTTTAACTTAATTACATAATTAAGGCAATAATGATTGATCTCTCATTTCTCACTTCCCACCTCTAATATGCAGCCTTGCATCCGCCTTAATAACTATGATATGCTTGTTGTACTGTAAATCAGGAGGTGCCTCTTGAAAAATATATTCTATTATGAAACTGAGATCGGTAAAATAGGCATCGGGGAAGAAAACGGGGCAATTACCGATTTGTTTTTCGGGGAAGAAGAGATACCGGGAGCCAGTATAAAGGAAACTGGTATTATAAAAGAAGCTGCGATCCAGTTGAATGAATATTTTAAAGGTAAGCGAAAAGAGTTTGATCTGCCTGTTTTTACAAATGGGACAATATTTCAGAAATTAGTCTGGGAAGCCCTTAAAACTATCCCATATGGCGAAACTAGAAGTTATAAGGATATAGCAGTTCAAATAGGGAAGGCTAAGGCTTGCCGAGCCGTCGGAATGGCAAACAACAGAAATCCGGTTGCCATAATAATTCCATGCCATCGTGTTGTTGGCGCTAAAGGCCATTTGGTCGGATATGGCGGGGGTCTGGATATAAAAAAGAAGCTGCTTGAAATTGAGGGTATAAAAACTAAAAACTAAATCAAGACGTCTCACTTCTCTACAGGCTGCGAGTTCCAGTAATTAGCAAATCCTTGCATTTAGCAGGTTCCAATGAGATAATTTAAAGATGATATCATTATAAATGAACTGGAGTGATGATATGAACAGTAAGCTGAAGGACGAAAATACTGATAGATTGTTCAAGGCCATATTAAAACTCGAGAATATTGAGGAATGCTATAGCTTTTTTGAGGATTTGGGAACTATAAACGAAATCAAAGCTTTTGCACAGCGTTTTGCAGTTGCATCCATGCTTACTGAAAAGAAAACATATAAGGAAATACATGAAAAAACAGGGGCAAGCGAGGCAACAATAAGCAGGGTCAACAGATCTCTTAATTATGGAGCCGACGGTTATCGTCTTATTCTTGAACGTCTTGCCAAAGAGGAGAAATAATCATGGGTTTATTAGAAAAGATATTCGGGAGTTATTCTGAAAAGGAATTAAAAAGAATAAATCCTATCGTGGATATAATAGAGGGTATGGAGCCTGAAATAAAAAAGCTCTCCGACGCACAATTAAAAGGAAAAACCAAGGAGTTCAAAGAAAGACTTGCAAATGGAGAAACCCTCGACGATATTCTTCCGGAAGCCTTTGCAGTTGTACGTGAGGCTTCTGTCAGGGTTTTAGGGATGCGCCATTTCAGAGTTCAGCTGGTTGGCGGAATCATACTTCACCAGGGAAGAATTGCCGAGATGAAAACCGGTGAAGGTAAAACCCTTGTGGCGACATTGCCTCTTTATCTTAACGCTTTATTGGGAAAAGGAACCCATTTAGTGACCGTAAATGATTATCTGGCAAAATATCAATCCGAACTCATGGGAAAAATATATAATTTTCTCGGTCTCTCAGTTGGTGTTATCGTACATGATATGGACAATGACCAAAGAAGAGCGGCATATAATTGTGATATCACCTATGGAACAAATAATGAATTCGGGTTTGATTACCTTCGTGACAACATGGTTGTATATAAGGAAAACATGGTACAGCGCAGTCTCAATTATGCAATCGTGGACGAAGTGGACTCAATTTTGATCGACGAAGCCAGAACTCCCCTTATAATATCGGGACAGGGTGAAAAATCAACCGATCTTTATCAAAAGGCTGACGCTTTTACAAGAAGGCTTACCAGGATGGTTGTAAAGGAAACCGATGACAAACAGCAGTTGGAAGAGGGGGATTACGACTATATTGTTGATGAAAAAGCGCACACAGCAACATTGACATCAAGAGGAGTGGAAAAAGCCGAGAGATATTTCGGGGTTGAAAATCTGTCTGATATCGAGAACATGACCTTATCCCATCATATCAACCAATCCCTTAAAGCCCATGGACTTATGAAAAAAGATGTGGACTATGTAGTTAAAGACGGGGAAATCATAATAGTTGATGAGTTTACAGGCCGCCTGATGTATGGCAGGCGCTATTCGGATGGCTTGCATCAGGCCATTGAAGCAAAAGA
>JAAYNO010000159.1 GCA_012520855.1 Clostridiaceae bacterium
GAGCCTGTTCGTAAGGTTTTCAGCATCCCTTTTCACCTTCCGGGACTCTCTGTATCTGAAAATAGCCAAACTACTATTCTCCGTCATCGCTTTCCAATATTAAGTTGAATTATAGCGGTAATATCCATATTTGTAAAGTGCTTTTGTTATTGCACTTGAATAGGCAAGGTATATTTACAGTATACGCAACTTATATTAGTAATATTTGACACCGATATTGATATTAAATATAATCGTATTATTATATCAAAATCATTTGGAATATTCATGGACAAGAAACTGTTTTGGTTTTTTGGGAAAAATCAGATCGTGGGATGAAAATAGATAAATGGGTGGATCAAAGATGAAAACGCTTTATGTCTCAGACCTTGACGGCACTTTACTTAATGCAGATGCTGAATTGTCGAGCTACACCGTTGAAACACTAAATAGGCTGATCAGTAGCGGCGCTTACTTTTCCGTGGCAACAGCACGAACTGCTGCCACAACTTTATTTATTCTCGAGGATGTGAAAGTCAATGTGCCGATTATATTGATGAATGGTGTCCTTGTATATGATATTCAGTCCCGGCAATACATCAAGAAGGAAGTGCTGAGCAGAACACTCACAGCACAGATTACCGCTGCTATAAAGAAAACGGGACAAAACGGCTTGATGTATGCTGTACAAGGCAATGAACTCCACACCTATTATGAGAGACTCGAAAAAGAGCCGCTGAAAGCTTTTGTGGATGAGCGGATACAAAAATACAATAAGCGTTTTGAACAGATAAGCGATTTTGATAATGTTGATGCGGGTATAATCTATTTCTGTTTTTTAGATGGCTATGAGAATATCCGTCGGTTATATGATGAAATCAAGAACATCGGCGGACTGAGAGTTGAGATGTACAAAGACATCTATTCTGATGATTTTTGGTACTTGGAGATTTTCAGCGAAACCGCATCCAAGTACAATGCGATACAGTTCCTTAGGCAAAAATACGGATTTGAAAAGCTCGTGTGTTTTGGAGATAACCTAAACGACCTTCCGATGTTTGATGGTTGTGATGAATGTTATGCTGTCGCAAACGCTAAACCGGAGTTAAAAGAAAGGGCAACTGCTGTTATTGGCAGTAATACTGAAGATGGTGTGGCTCGTTTTCTTGATAAAAATGTACTATGAGCTGAGAGGTAATGTGAGCTACTCTCATCTTATAGTTACGTAGTATTCAAGGGATCGAAACCCCTTGCAGAACCGACAAGCCAGTCGTGTTATTCGCTACAGTTTTGGAACTTGAACAGTGGACCAAGGTAGAATTATTGGAATGGAGGGCTTAATAATCATGGATGTTCGCATTGATACATCTCAGATTGTTATCGAGACCGATCGACTGATACTGCGTTCATTTATTGAGTCGGACTTATCGGACTTCTATAACTACGCATCTGTTCCCGGTGTCGGAGAGATGGCAGGATGGCCGCACCACGAATCGATTGAAACTTCAGAGCGCATATTGAAATCCTTTATTGACGGAAAAGAGGTCTTTGCAATATATCACAAGGCAGATAAAAAGGTTATCGGCTCACTGGGGCTTCATCCGTCATGGGCAAATGAAGATGAAAGATATAAAAGTCTGAAGGTCAAGGAAATCGGGTATGTACTCGCAAAGGACTATTGGGGCCATGGACTGA
>JAAYNO010000160.1 GCA_012520855.1 Clostridiaceae bacterium
CCTACTCTTGCCCTGCATGGAAAGCCACAGACCATCAGCTTCTTCAAACAGAACTGGAATTTCTCTACTTCCTGACAGCTTATTTTCATTAAAAGAGTCTATCAGAATCTTTTCTGCTTTCTCCTGGCTGTTGGCATCATCTACATTATGTATCAGCTTTCCGTACCGAGCTGTTAGAATATTCGAAAAGGTGATGCTCATAATAGATGGGATCAGGACAATAAGAATAATATACATCTATATCATCGCATTCCTGTAGTATTTTACTCATGGCTTCTTTACCCTTGGACTGCATGAAATCGCCGCTTACACTTTTTATTATTTTAAATCTTTGATCGTCTGAAATAGCTTGGCGGAAACCTTTGCTTCTTTCTTCCGCAGGCGATGACCCCACTGTTCCGACCAACTCAACGATATTTACTTCGCTTTTTTCTTTGGCAAATTTCTTCTTAAGGAATTGGCCTGCCATTTTTCCTTCGGTTATAAAATCAGAACCTATATAGCAGGTATAGAGATCCTCAAATCCTTCTATCGTCCTGTCAGTCAATATAACAGGTATTCCTGCTTCCTTAGCCTCCAGAAGTACATTTTCCCATCCTGTTTCTACAATGGGCGCAAATGCTATGACATCCACCTGGTATGCTATGAACGAGCGAATGTTTTTTATTTGATTCTCCTGTTTTTGCTCAGCCTCGGTGAACATAAGCTGAATACCAGCTTCTCTTGCTGCTTCGGTTATGGATTTTGTATTACCGATCCGCCAGGAGCTTTCAGCTCCGAGCTGCGCAAAACCAAGAACCAGAGTGTTATTACCGTTTACAGCATATTTTTCTTCTCTGCAGCCGCTTAACCCCATCAGGATGATAAAGCACAATATCCCTGTTAAAACTTGTACTTTCTTACCCTTTTTCCGCATTTTCTCCTCCTGGTACCATAATCCAAAGGAAATGTATCTATATATTAATTCAAACCCATTTATATCCTTATGTAAAGACAAAAATTTATCGTAGAATATAGTAAAAGTTTGGCTGTCGCCAAACTTTTATATTGGAAATATATAAATCAGATGCGAAGCATGTTATTGTGAATCCCAACTGAGCCTTAATCCGGGTAGCCATCGGGATGCCTTTTATGCCATTCCCATGCAGATGATATTATTGTCTCCAGATCATTTTCTTTCGGCACCCAGCCCAGCTCATCCCTGATTTTTTGAGATGACGCAACCAAAACTGCCGGATCACCGGCTCTTCTGGGAGAAATGACGCTTTTTATTTTTTGTCCCGTCACCCTGCGGGCGCATTCTATGACTTCTTTCACCGAAAACCCCGCCCCGTTGCCCAGATTATACACTTTACTGTCACTTCCGGCTCTCAGGCTCTCAAGAGCTAATATATGGGCCTTAGCCAGATCGGAAATATGAATATAATCCCTTATACAGGTTCCATCCGGGGTATCGTAATCATCCCCAAATATGTGAATACTGTCCCTTTTCCCAAGAGCCGCTTCCATGATAATCGGGATCAAATGGCTTTCAGGTCTGTGATCCTCGCCGATATCACCGCTTTTGTGAGCTCCTGCGGCATTGAAATATCTCAGGGAAATTGATTTTATACCATATGCTGCATCACACCAGCGCAGCATTTTTTCAATAGCGAGCTTGGTTTCTCCATAGGGATTTGTGGGCAGGGTCCTGTCACTTTCCAGGATAGGGGTTCTTTCAGGCTCTCCATAGGTGGCTGCGGTCGAGGAAAAGACTATGTGCTTAACACCGTATTCCTCCATTTTCTCCATCAGGCACAGGGTTCCGTAAACATTGTTGTTGTAATATTTCAAGGGAGCTGCAACACTTTCCCCAACCAATGAATTAGCTGCAAAATGAATGACAGCACTAATATCGTTCCCGGAAAAAACCTGATCCATGAACTCATTATCCCTGATATCGCCCTGATAAAATTTGCCGCCCAGTATGGCTGATTTATGTCCCTTTTGCAGGTTATCAACTATAACTATATCCTCATTTTTTGAAAGCAGTTCGCAAACAACGTGACTTCCGATATAACCTGCCCCGCCTGTCACCAATATGCTCATGCTCTTACCTCCACTTCTCTTCCTCCGTCTCCTATTTCTGATATATAGAAGCTGGCATCATGCCCTATCTTGTCCTTATATGCTGATCCTACGGTATTTATGAATTCATCGATCATACTGTTCTCTACCAGACTGACTGTACATCCGCCAAAGCCTGCGCCAGTCATGCGGGAGCCTAAAACGCCTTTTAGTTTTCTTGCTTCCTCCACGAGAGTGTCCAGTTCGATTCCCGTTACTTCATAGAGGTTCTTAAGCGAATCGTGAGATTGATTCATGAGCTCTCCGAACAGGACAAGGTCCCCCTCTTTTAAAGCTTCAACCGAATCGAGGACTCTCTGATTTTCATAGACTACATGCTCGACACGTTTTTTAATAACATCATCGGTCAGTAAATGTTTATATTTTTCAAAATCCGAACAGGAGACATCTCTGAGGTAAGCAGCCTCGGGGATGACCTTCTTTAGGATATCAAGGCCTTCCTCACATTGGGCTCTCCGTTCATTATATTTTCCCTCACCAAGGCTTCGCTTTTTATTAGTATTGGATAAAACAAGAGAATGCCCTTCAAGTTCGATGGGAACAAGTTCATAGCTTAAATCCCTGCAATCAAGAAATATGGCGTGGTTCTTTTTTCCCATTGCCGATGCGAACTGATCCATGATACCGCATTTGACACCGACATAATTATGCTCCGCTCTTTGTGAGATCAAAGCCATTTCGATCATATCGATCTGTTTTGTTCTGCCATAGGATCCATCGCCAAGGCTGACTAAAGCAATAGCTGTGGCCAGTTCAATTGCTGCTGAAGAGGATAAGCCGCTTCCCAACGGAACCTTGTCCTCAAACATCAAATCGCACCCCTTAACCTTATAGCCTGCTTTTATAAGCTCATCAGCGACGCCTAGCTGGTAATTTCCCCACCTAAGCCCTTTATAGACCGAAAGATTGTTCAGGTCGGCTTCCACCATTACTTCAAGATCAGTTGCTATTAGTCTTATTTTGTTGTCCTGCCTCGGTCTGGCCACAACCGTTGTTACAAGGGTAAGAGCTGCCGGGAAAACAAAACCGCCATTGTAATCGGTATGCTCACCTATAAGATTTACACGTCCGGGCGATTTGAATATGCGGATTGTTTCAGAATTGCCTCCAAAGTAACCAAGAAAACTTTTTATCAGGGCTCCATGGTTCATACTAACGCCTCCCTCCAGCATTCTATGGGCTGGTTATCCAACTGTGAAGAAGTTGGTTATCCATTACTTATAAATTTTTGATATGCCGCTTTTAATTCCAGTGCTTTTTCCTCTGGGGCAGTCGGGTTGCAATGTGCCCATGCTCCGGTTTCGCTTGAGGCATTGAATTTCTGCTTTACAGCCGAGCGCATAGGCGGGAAAAACTCTATATGGAAATGGTATGCATTGGTGAAATCCCCACTGTTTACAGGATCCTGATGCATACACATCATATAGGGAAAAGGTTTATCATATAAGGCATCCAGCATACCTACAGTCTGCCTGATAGTTCTTGCCAGATTGTCTTTCTCACGCTCATTGAACTGCGCAAGGTTTTGCTTATGGTTTCTGCTTATAATGTACACTCCGTAGGGGTATTCTGTAAAGAAGGGCAATACTGTGGTGAAATCTTCATTTTCAAATATCACCCGTTCTTTGAAATCTCTTTCCTCTTTAAGCATGCGACAAATCAGGCATTCTCCTGTTTTATGATGATGCTCCCCGCAAGCCTCAAGCTCCAGTTCAATTTTTTTTGGTATGAAAGGATAACCATATATTTGTCCGTGTGGATGAGGCATCGTTACACCTACGACCTCGCCACGGTTTTCAAAGATAAAGATGTACTTGATTTTTTCATCTTTACGAAGCTCATCATATCTTTGTACCCAGAGATCCACCAGCTTTCTGATGTGGCTTTCCGGTAATTCAGGAAGAGTTATTGTGTGCTCAGGTGAGTAAAGTATTACCTCGCATTTGCCATAGGCGGGCGCAGTCTTAAAAAAATCATTGCTCACATCATCGGGCTTTGGTGGATTGATCATCAATGCCGGAAAGTCATTGTCATACTTAAGGACCTCATAATCCGGGACTTTCCCTGATGACGGACAAAAGGGGCACCAATCCTTCGGCATCTGAGGCCGGTCTTGCCTGTGAGATGCGATCATGACCCAGTCTTTGATCAAAGGATGCCATCTAAGCTCTGCCATAAACAAACCGTCCTTTCTTTCAGTTATTAAAGTCGCTTCGACTTAAAGTTCTCTTGTCATTATCAGGTGAAGGATCTGACTTTGTCGTTCCGGAATGACATAGAACCGGACTGTCCCCCATGCTCAGAATGAGTAAGAAGGACCGTCCCCTTTACTCATCC
>JAAYNO010000026.1 GCA_012520855.1 Clostridiaceae bacterium
GAACAGTTCAAAAGCAGGAGTACCCTGCCGGAACACTGCTTAAAAAGGGTGAAGTGGTTGAAATCAGCTTTGTGGAGATGATAGGAGATTAGAAATTAGATGTTAGAAGTTAGAAGTTAGAAGTTAGAGGTTAGAGGTTAGATGTTGGAGGTTAGTAACTTAATGTCATCCTGAGCGAAGCGAAGGATTTTGAAAGGTTCTTCACTGCGATAATAATATTTGATCTTGAAGAAACGGATGGGAGAATAGTATGTTACTGAGTGATTTGATTAAGACAACAAAAATAACAGATGCAAAAGGCGAATTAAATTTAAATATCCGGGGAGTAACCTATGATTCAAGAAAAGCTCTTCCCGGGTTCATGTTCATTTGCATCGACGGTTTTTCAACAGACGGCCATCAATATGCCCAGCAGGCCGTTGACAACGGAGCAACAGTTCTGGTCGTCGAGAAAGATATAAACGTTATAGGCGATGTCACGATCATTAAGGTTCCCAATACTCGTGAGGCTCTGGCAAAAATCTCGGCCCAGTGGTTCGGAAACCCTTCAAAAGACATGAAGCTCATTGGCATAACCGGCACTAAAGGGAAAACAACAATAACATACATGATCCGTTCGATCCTGGAAAAGAACGGAAATACCGCAGGTCTTATCGGTACGGTAGCTAATTGCATCGGCAGCGAAAAAATTCCTGCCAGAAGAACCACACCTGAATCCTACGATCTTCAGGAAATGTTTGAAAAAATGAAGGATAAGGGTGCTGATACAGTCGTAATGGAAGTATCCTCCCAGGGACTTAAGCTCCTCAGAGTAGAGTCCTGTGATTTCGATATAGGAGTCTTCACTAATTTTTCAAAGGATCATATCGGAGGCTTTGAACACCCGGATATGGAAGATTATTTCAATTCTAAAAAGAAGCTTTTTAATATGTGTAAAACGGGCATAGTAAATATAGATTCACCCTACGGAGAGAGAATAATAAACGAGGCTCGATGTAAAGTATATACTTACGCAGTTAATAAAGAGGCCGATTGTACGGCGAAAAACATTGTTACCCATTCCAATTCGGTCGAATTTGACTGTATCACGCCATGGTTTGCCGAAAGGTTCAAGGTTTCGGTACCGGGCTTGTTCAGCGTATATAATGCTCTGGCAGCCATATCGGTTTGCGGCTTTATGGGGATCGAACCCCAATTTATAAAAGAAGGTCTTGCTGGACTGCAGGTTCCGGGCAGGGCTGAGGTAGTTCCGACACCTGGAAAGCAGTATGTGGTAATGATAGATTACGCCCATACGCCAGACAGCCTGGAAAATATATTGTCAACAGTTAAAGGCTTTGTAAAAGGCCGCCTTATAAGTGTTTTCGGCTGCGGCGGCGACAGGGACCGGTCAAAACGTCCGGCTATGGGTGAAATATCGGGACGTATAGCCGACTTTACAATCATTACATCCGACAACCCCAGAACAGAAGAGCCGTCCCGAATTTTAGCCGATATCGAAGAAGGAATAAAGAATACCGGTGGTAAATATATCGTGATAGAGGACAGAACCGAGGCAATACGCTACGCTATGGATAATGCCATGAAGGACGACATCATAGTGCTTTCAGGAAAAGGTCACGAGACCTATCAGATTTTCAAGGACAAGACCATCCATTATGATGAACGGGAAATAGTCGAGAACATACTAAGAGAAGCGGGGGAATCGGTTTGAAGGCTTTGGATGCAAAAAACATTTCTATAATGACGGGAGGCAGGCTTGAAGCTGCAGAAGATATTGTAATAAAGCAGGTATCCATTGATACCCGGACACTACAAAAAGACTCGCTCTTTGTAGCTTTAAAGGGCGAGTGTTCAGACGGCCATGATTTTATTGAACAGGCGATTCTAAACGGTGCATCCCTTGTTCTGGCAAGCGAAGGAAAGCCTGTTCCCAAAGGTTGCCCGGCTGTGATCGTACCGGATACTCTGGAGGCTCTGGGTAAGCTGGCAGAAGAATATCGGAAAATGTTCAGGATCCCTGTGGTAGCGGTAACCGGCAGTGTCGGGAAAACCAGTACGAAGGAAATGATAGCTGCAATACTTTCAGCAAGGTATAATGTTCATAAGAGCAAGGGCAACTTCAACAACGAAATAGGGCTTCCCCTTTCGGTGCTTGAGCTTGATGAAGACCATGACGTGGCAGTATTTGAAATGGGTATGCGTGGTTTTGACCAAATCAGTCTGCTTTCTAAAATAGTGAAGCCTGACATAGCGGTTATCACAAATATCGGAATATCCCATATTGAAATGTTAGGCTCGCGCCAGAACATTCTGAAGGCAAAGCTTGAAATCTTAGATGGCTTATCGGATGAAGGCGTTGTAATTTTAAACGGGGATGATGAACTTCTGTCAGGCTTAAATGGACTGCTCAGGTTTAAGACTCTGCTGTACGGTATCGATGAAAACCAGGATATATGGGCTTATGATTTGTCCTCAAAAGGGGAAGAAGGCGTAGTCTTCCATGTCAGAACCGGTAAGAGCGATATGGAGCTGTTCATTCCCGCACCGGGCATCCATAATGTACAAAATGCTCTTGCAGGAATAGCCGTTGCCGAATGCCTTAATATGAGCGAAAAAGAGATAAAGGAAGGATTATCGTGCTATACCGGAGAACAGATGAGGCTGTGCATCTCTGAAAAGGAAGGCATAAAGATAATAAACGATACATACAATGCCGCTCCCAGCTCCGTGAAGGCTGCCATTGACGTGCTTTGCGACATCTCGTCTCACAGAAGAAGATGGGTCATACTCGGAGATATGCTGGAGCTTGGAGAATGGGCTGAAGAAGCACATAAAAAAATCGGAAGGCTTGTATCGAAACTCGGCATAGAATATATGGTAGGCATAGGTTCATTGGCAAAATGGTATATCGAAGGCGCCAATGAGGATCCTGCAAGCAGGACCATAACCCAATTATTCAGCAGTGCCGCCGATGCAAAACCATATATAAAAGCCCTTATCCAGAAAGGAGATGTTCTTCTTATAAAGGGTTCCAGAATGATGAAACTGGATGTTTTAGCAAAGGAGCTGCTTTCTGAAGGATTGAACTGATATGATAAATTTACTTAAGGCTATACCTTCTCAGGTAATCATGTATTTTATCAGCTTTATCATAGCCGTGGCTGCAGGTAAAATCGTGATCCCCTTTTTAAAAAAGCTGAAATTCAATCAGATCGTAAGAGAGGAAGGTCCGGAAAGCCATAAATACAAAAGCGGAACAGCCACAATGGGAGGAATAATATTTCTGCTCCCTGTTGTGCTGCTGGGAATAATATATAGTATAACCGACATAAGAATACTTCCTTTGATCCTTGTGACCCTGGGATTTGCATTTGTCGGATTTTTGGACGATTATTTAAAAATCGCCCGAAAGAATAACAAAGGTTTATCCCCGAGACAAAAAATGATCGGCTTGATTATTGTGTCAGGAATATTTACCTGGTATGCGATGACTTATATCACAGATGCCCGAACATTGATCCTGCCTTTTCTGGGTTATTATAAGCCTATAGTCATGCCATTGATCTTAGCTGTTCCTTTTTGTCTTTTTGTGCTTATTTCCTTTACAAACGCAGTCAACCTGACAGACGGTTTAGATGGATTGGCAGGCTCAGTTACAACCATCGTACTGCTGTTCTTTACCATTGTGACCATGTTTAACAGCCAATGGGACTATATACGTATATTTTGTTCAATCCTGGCAGGAGGGATTTTAGGGTTTTTGGTCTACAACCTTCATCCAGCTAAGGTTTTTATGGGGGACACAGGCTCTTTGGCAATAGGCGGAGCCTTGGCAGCGGTGGCAATATTTACAGGCACTCCTGTTTTTTTAGGCTTGGCAGGAATAATCTTTGTTACTGAAACATTATCTGTAATGATACAGGTAATTTACTTTAAGAAAACCGGAAAGAGGGTATTTCTGATGGCGCCTCTTCATCACCACTTTGAGCAAAAAGGTTGGAGTGAAATCAAAGTGGTAAGCATATTTACCATAATAACATTGCTTGGCAGCAGTCTGGCTTTTCTTGTCATGAGGTGATTTGGTGAAAAAAAGAGAGTACGATTTCTGGATTCTTTTTACAGTGCTTGTAATGCTGGCAATGGGGACAGTGATGGTTTTCAGTGCCAGTTCATATAGTGCCGACTATTATTTTAACAATAAATACCATTTTCTTTTAAGGCAGTTGCTTTGGGGCGCCGTAGGGGTTATTAGTATGTTTGTCTTCTCCAATATTGACTACCGCAGAATTGCAGCAAGCTCACCCATACTCATGGTAATAAGTACAGCCATGCTGGCTTTGGTTTTGATCCCGGGTATAGGGACTGTCATCAATGACTCCAGACGCTGGTTCGATTTAAAGTTTACAACCTTTCAGCCCTCAGAGTTTACAAAGATAGCCATGATATTGTTTTTTTCATTCAGCCTTTCAAAAAACAACGATAAGCTCAAATATTTTTTCAGGGGACTTTTACCTTACCTGATGGTGGTGGGGGTAACGGCGCTGCTTTTATTAAAAGAGCCCCATATGAGTGCGACTATTTTGATCACATTGGTTTCAGTGGTCTTACTTTTTTGCGCCGGAGCCAGAGTATGGCACTTTATCCTGCTTGCTGTGCCTATTGGTGCTGTGGGATGGCAGCTAATAAAAAGCGCGAAGTATAGGATGAATCGTATCATTGCTTTTACCGATCCATTCAAATACAGCAGCGATGAAGGCTTTCAGGTCGTTAATTCCCTCTATGCGATAGCATCTGGCTCGTTTTTCGGAAGAGGCCTGGGGCGAAGCCTTCAGAAGAACCTGTATCTTCCTGAACCACACAATGACTTTATTTTCGCCATACTTGCCGAGGAGCTGGGTTTTATTGGAGCATTCACGGTAATAATCCTCTTTATGCTTTTTATATGGCGGGGTATAAAGGTGGCCATGAATGCGCCGGATATGCTGGGAAGTCTGATAGCAATGGGTATAACTTCGCTTATTGCACTGGAAACAATTATTAATATTGCGGTGGTAACATCCACAGTTCCCACAACAGGTATGCCGCTGCCATTTTTCAGCGCAGGAGGAACCTCTACGGTATTTCTTCTTACATCAATAGGAATTTTGCTTAACATATCCAAGGGTGCGGCATCTTCGGACTTACGGCTGATAAGGGGAAACAGAAAATGATAAGTAGCTTGCCCTTCGTGCTGCATATTCATCGCAGCACTCAAGGGTGAGCTGTATAGAAAGCTGGTGAACTATGAAATATATTATATCCGGAGGCGGTACGGGAGGACATATCAATCCCGGGATAGCCATAGCCAGGGAAATAAAAACCCGGGAACCGGATGCGGAAATTCTTTTTGTGGGAACTGAAAACGGCCTGGAAGGGAATTTGGTGCCCAGAGAGGGGTTCAATATTGAATTTATTGAGGTCAAGGGTTTTAAAAGAAAGCTTTCAATTGATACTGTCAAAACTATCGGCAAGCTTTTAAAAAGCTTCGGCTCAATAAGAAAAATATTCAGGGAGTTTAAACCTGATGCGGTCATTGGAACAGGCGGCTATGTTTGCGGTCCGGTAGTGTTTTATGCCGCAATGAAAAAAATACCCACTTTGATACATGAACAAAATGCATTTCCGGGTATTACAAACAGAATATTGTCTCGCTATGTGGACGAAGTAGCCATAAGTTTTGAAGAATCCCGCACAAGGTTTAAGGGTAAAGCAAGAATCACTCTTACCGGAAACCCTATCAGAAACGAGCTTTTTTTGCTTGATAAGGAAAAAGCACGGGAAAAAATAGGCTTGCCAAAGGATATGCCGTTGGTCGTTGTGTTTGGAGGAAGCCTTGGAGCAGAGCATATAAACGATTGTGTAAAGAATATGATAATTCACCACGGAAAGGAAATATCATATAAATTGATTCTTTCAACAGGCATAAGAAATTACGAAAATGTGATGAATGAGATAAAAGAACCTCTTCCTGAGAATATTCAAATCGTGCCTTATATTTATAATATGGGTGAAGTACTGGCTGCTGCCGATCTGGCTGTCACAAGAGGGGGCGCTATAACAATAAGTGAGCTATCGGTGCTGGGGGTACCCGCTATTCTAATTCCATCACCCTTTGTTGCAGAGAATCATCAGGAGTATAACGCAAGGGCACTTGAGAATAAGGGAGCTGCAGTTGTTATCCTTCAGAGCCAGCTTACACAAGAGATCCTCTACGGACAAATTGAAAAACTGATAAAAGATAAAGAACTTCAAAAAAGAATGGCATCAGCAGCGAGAAAAAACGGCATTAAAAACGCCGCCCCGGCAATTTATGAACTTATCAAAAGGGCAATCAGTGTAAAAACATGGAAACAGAACCCGTCATAATGGTCAACCCCTCGTTGTAACACCATTTTGCCGGAAGCATATTATGAAATGTGTTCAATACTTTGCTTCCGGGGGTGTTTTGCGTGAGCAATCTCATAATTGCCGGAGGTTCAAGACTGAGCGGCATAATAGAAGTGCCAGGAGCTAAGAA
>JAAYNO010000161.1 GCA_012520855.1 Clostridiaceae bacterium
AGCACCAATCGTCCGGAACAGGCATAAATCTGGCCTCTCTCTGAGCGCTGTCCAAAGCGTACCGGGTTTTTCCCTCTCCGGGCTGACCCGCCATATAAATATTGTATCCGTCCAACTGAATGCTCAGACCAAACTCTGCTGCTTCCGATGCTCTCTTCTGCCCAATAAGCTCTCTTGATGGGGTCAATACTGAAGTGTCATGGAATTTAAAAACTGAAGGATCGCATTTCTTTCTAAGTTCACTGGCGCTAAGCGGTGTTACTGCCATAAAAAACACCCCCGTTATACTGGTACAGCATTCTGTAAAGAACACTGCACTTATTCATATCATTTTATCTACCACTATGAAAAAATATGAAACAACGGACATATTTGTGAATGTAATATGTTATGATCCTAAAGCTTTAACCACATAATAAGTGCATCTTCATTATTATCAGAATAATATTTCTTACGAATTCCCGAGGAGACAAATCCGAAACTCTCATATAGCGAGATCGCAGCTTTGTTGCTCTTCCTTACTTCCAGAGTTATTGCAATCAACTCCATTTCTTTTGCTTTAAGAATCATAGCCGCGATAAGCTCTCTGCCATAACCCAATCCCCTAAAATCCGGATGAACCGCTATATTTGTAATATGACCCTCATCGATTATCTTCCAGAATCCTATATATCCCACGATTCTTCCCGCCACTTCAGCGACAAGATAATGGGCATTTAGATTATACAGTTCATCCTCGAACATTGATTTAGACCATGGAATTCTAAAGCACTTTTGTTCTACCTCTACTATGTCGTTGAGATCCTTGTTTTCCATCGGACGGATCACTGGCTTTATGTATTCCATAATGCACCTCACAAAGCATGCTTATTTTCCTTTTAAATCTTTCATGCGCTCAGCCTGGGATTTCCGAAGATAAATTGGTTCCAATTCAAAAGCACTCACCGCTTTGTTTTTATAATAGGCTTCCTCAGCCAAAAGAGCAGTAGCTGAGGCTCTTTGATATGCTATTGACTGCCCTGCACATATTAACTTGTTGCCTAATTTGTCATACAGCATGTCATAATGCAGAGGTACGGCATCTCCAAGGATCAGGATATCTTCATTATAGCTGACCGTATAGCTTATCCATTCTTCAATAGGGATACCAAGATCCGGCGTGATTTTTTCAAGCTTATTATTGATTTTACGGTAAAACGCGGTGAAAACCTGATTATTTCGCGCATCAAGCATAGGTGAAATCATACCCTTAAAATCAGGCATCGAATAAGCGAGTGAATCAAGAGTAGGTATGCCGCACACAGGCCTTTTTAGGGAGTAGGCAAGTCCTTTTATGGTTACGACCCCTATCCTGAGCCCTGTAAAAGAACCTGGCCCGATCGATGCAGCAAAAAGATCCACATCGCTGAAGCTCTTGTCCAGCATGGACAGAACAGTCTTCAGCATAGGTATTATTTTTTGGGAATGTGTTTTTCCATGCTGTGTTGAGAGCTCGGCCACAACCTTTTTATCCTCAACGACAGCACATGAGGCAGTTAGCCCGGAAGTATCAACAGCAAGGGTCAGCATTGCATTTTATTCCTTTCTATACTGATAAAACGGCTGTCAGGATCATCGCCGTCACGTTCCAATCTTATGCGCAGGGTGTTCGATGGAAGGATATCCTGTATTTTGTCGCCCCATTCCACAACATTGATCTCTTCACCCGTAAAATAATCCTCCCAGCCGATTGCCAGAAGCTCTTCAAAGTCGTCGATCCTGTAGACATCAAAATGATTAAGGATCATTTTTCCCTCATAAGTATTAACCAATGTAAAGGTTGGGCTGGTGATATAAGCTTCTATTCCCAGTCCTGCAGCAATACCCTTTGTCAGAGCCGTTTTCCCTGCACCCAGATCCCCTTCCAGACTAATTGTATCACCGGGTTTTAATTCCTTTGAAAGTTTTTTCCCGAGATCATATGTCTCTTCTTCCGATCGTGTTCTAAATACTTGAATATCCAGCGGCATACTTTTAT